>JBDTOW010000444.1:0-4694 GCA_039933075.1 Verrucomicrobiota bacterium
GCTCAGTCCAGCCGTTTGAAAACCTTGAAACTGGATGTTGCCGCCGCCACGATTTGGCACGAGTGTTTCCAGTTCATCGCAAATGCCGTCGGAATCGGAATCTTGTGAGCTGCACACCAGCAATCGCTGGGAGAACTCCGAAGTGTTCCCCGCCGGATCGGTGGCGGTGGCAGTGATGTATTCGCCCACCGCAACCGGCGCGGTGTTGGTAAAGACAAAGTCAGCCAGACCTAGCAACCCCGGCGTCACCTCCGTGGCGCCGAGGAAACGCTCACCTTCTCCGTAACCGGAATTATCGCCCGATCCGTTCGCAAAAAATTCCACTCGGCAAGTCACATTGGGAGCGGAGATCAGGCGCGCTTCCACGCGAAGCGTGTTAAGCGTGGTCGTCATACGGTTCAATTCTGGATAATTTTGGATGCCGTCGGTGAGATCATTGGGGGTGGGGGCCAATCCGTTCCCGAACGATATGCCGAGGCCTTGGTTGTTGTGAATCTGGTTTTGAAGAAGTATGCGGCCACGGGCAGATAGAGAGACGGAGTGGCATCATACAACCCGAACACCCCGCTGACGAGCACCTCACTCTTGTTGTTAATGGCGAGGGCGGTGCTCGAAAAAAACGAGTTATCAGGCGCCGGGCCGAGTGTGCGAATCGTGTACGTTTGCGCAATGGCCGGCGCCGCGGCGAGCAGACTGAAGAACAAGGCACTGGCCAATGCTCTAGCCGGCCTTTTAACTGGGTGTAAAAATTGAATCATGCTTGATGAGTTTCAGTATCGTTCCGTCCCGTTCAGCGTGTCTTTTGGTCGCAAATGGGCTCTGCGTCTTCAGGCGAGACCGAGCGCAGGTTGGTAACAGGTACCCATGTGCACCTGCCCTTAAATCCATTTCAACGTCGAACTCGTCCTTCGTAGTCGTTGCGCGGTGCGGATTCTGCGCGCTTCTCCTTGGGAAGGCGGGCCGACTCTGCTCCCACCCAACTCAACTTGTCCAGTTCTTCGTTCAGAATGATTCAGATCGGGGGACAATTTGCTTTCACTTTTTCGATCTCGTTCGCCGTTGCTGAGCGAACACTTTGGGTCTAGGCTGCTGCGCAGCCATGAAAAAACCTTTGCGATGCAAAAATGGTTTTACGCTCATCGAACTGCTCGTCGTCATTGCGATCATCGCGATTCTGGCCAGCCTGCTGCTTCCTGCCTTGGGCCGGGCCAAGTCCGAGGCCAGAGGCACCGCTTGCAAGTCCAATCTGCGGCAACTGACTTTCGCCACGATTTTTTACTCGGACGAACATGGAGACAAAGTCCTGCCGGTGCTCGGTCCCGGCAAGCCTTATTGGTTCCACGCCATCGCACCGTTTATGGGCGACAACCGTTACGCGCAAGATCCACAAAAGGCCTATGAAGGAGCTATGAAGACGATTGTTTGCCCCTCGACCCGAAAGCGTTCTCTCGGCGCGAAGGGCGGATATCCACGTGGGGACAACGTAACAAACTGGAGCTTTTATTGGGGTGATTTCGGAAAAAGCTACGCCGAAGGCAGCTATGCGATCAATGGCTGGATGCAGTCGCCCAAGGGTTCCTATTACGAGCCGCCGCCGAACCACCCGGACTGGAACCGTTACTTCCAGCTCTACTCCAAAGCCGGTCCTGAGTCGCCGTTATATGGAGACGCAAACTGGGTTGATTCCTGGCCGGAGCCGAGCGACACTCCGCCGCGCGAGTACTCCGGGACGAGCAATGACAACGGCATGAGCCGCTTTTTTGTGAACCGGCATCTGAAAGCCATCAACATCGGTTACGCCGACGGGCACATCGCTAAAGTCAAATTGAAGGATCTCTGGATTCAAATCTGGCATCAAGGATTCGTCCCAAACCGCAATGTGAAATCACCTGGGGGATAAATGAAACTCCTTACAATTCCGTTCGCGATCTGGCTTTGCTTCGTGGTGGATACCGGTTGGTCTGCGCAGCCTCCGGTCCGTTTCGGGATCGTCGGATTGGTTCACGATCATGCGCGCGGTTTCATCCCGGGCGCCAACTCCCGGCACGATGTTCAACTGGCCGGCATCGCGGAACCGAACCAGCAACTCGCGGAACGTTACGTCCGGGCTTACGAGCTCGATACGAATTTATTTTACGCCAGCCTGGAAGAGATGCTCGACAAGGCCAACGTGCAGGCCGTGGCCATTTTTACCAGCACCTTTGATCACCGTCGGATCGTGGAGACATGTGCGGCCCGAGGGATTCACGTCATGATGGAAAAGCCGCTGGCGGTTAACACGGAGCATGCGCGTGCCATCGAAGCCGCCGCCAGGAAGGGCAGGGTGCAGGTCGTGGTGAACTTCGAGACCACCTGGTATCCCGCCAACCATTCGGCCTACTCGTTGATCCACGACAAGAACGCGATCGGGGATGTGCGGAAGATCGTGGTGCATGACGGTCATTCGGGGCCGAAAGAAATTGGATGCTCGACGGATTTCCTGGAGTGGCTGACCGACCCGGTGCTAAACGGCGGGGGCGCTCTGACCGATTTTGGCTGTTACGGCGCGGACCTGATCACCTGGCTCATGAAGGGACAAAAGCCCACTTCTGTCTTTGCCGTAACTCAACAGATCAAGCCGAAGGTTTATCCGAAGGTCGATGATGAGGCGACGATTGTGCTGACTTATCCGCAGGCCCAGGCGATCATCCAGGCATCCTGGAACTGGCCTTTTAACCGTAAGGATATGGAGGTCTATGGCCAGACTGGTTATGTGCTCGTGCCGGAGAAGAACTTATTGCGCGTGCGCAGCGGCAGCTCAGAACAAACCGAGCCGCCAGTATCACCGTTGGCTGCTCCGAACAACGATCCCTTGTCATACCTGGCCGCTGTGGTGCGCGGCGATATCCGTCCTTCCGGGCTATCCTCATTGGAAGTGAATATGGTCGCAACAGAAATCCTGGATGCTGCTCGCGAATCTGCTCGAACCGGGAAGCGGGTGAATCTTCCTGGCACGACTGGCGGAAAAGCGGTCGAACCGTGAGATGCGAGACTCATGGGGGTAGATTCGACCACCAGGCGACTACCGAGGACCAGGTTTCTGGGATGCGGCTCGTGATCGTAATTCCACCGTCGTCGGACTTGGTCGGACTTCTCCAACAACTTCTTCCCACTGGCAAATTCAACGTGGCCGTCGTAGAAACCAAGATTCACACCGACACCGTGAGTCCGTAGCGGCGGCCATTGCGGGGCGCCATTGTCCGGGAAATCTTTATACACGACGGCTGCCCGGGCACCGAACTCAGTTATCGAAATCATATCGCTCGGCGCTCTCACGGACTGTTCCGGAAGCCTAAGGCCATCCTCGCCTGACAATCCTAAAATTGTTCGCCAGGCTGTGGCGCTGCCGTTCCCGGAGGTGACCGCATAATTGTAAAAGTAACTCGTCCTGCTGTTGGTGGTCCCCACTACTTTGGATAAACCCCAATCCATATCCAGCATGGTCGCCGAATTAGCTCGAAGTCATAACCGAGGCAAGCCGTTTTCCGAAAATCTTGATCGTTTCTGTCAACACTTCACCCTTCAGACCCGGCCTGGAACGTTGCCATATCTCGTGAATCCGTTCGGACTCATGTTCTTGCCGCGGATCACGACGGCTGCGGCAGCGTCGATCATCAGCCCGACATTCGCAGGATTGGCAGCGACCGCATCCAGGAACCGGTCGGGGTCGCTCCGATCCTCGACCAGGAACCCGGGCAAGAGGCCCACGTCGGCCCGGTCAGCGACGGCGGCCGGGATCGCGACGATCTTGGCTTTTTTTCCGCCGGCCAGTTCAAAGAACGCATCTCGGATCTCATTGCGGAGATCCTGGTGCCTGCCGCCGATGAGCACGAGCGGGCCGGGCAGCTCGGCGGCCTCTTGCGCCGATACGTTTGGCGAGCCGGGGAACGTGAGTCCCCCCTCCCCGCAGATGAGAAGCAACAGGAGCAGCGCATGGTTAGCACCTGAAAAGGCCGAAATTCCTTTGACGGCGAGTGAGTAACAGAAAAAACGAGCTACGTTCATTCTCAATGAGTCACCGGTTCTGTTATTCAGACGGGGTCATTTACTCACCCCTTTCTCTCCTGGAGGCACCTTACGCTCAGGCAGAGGCCCAATTCGCTTCGCGCCCACCGCCAATTCATCCATCCAGAGCTTCTGCGCGTGCGGCAGCAGACCCGGCCCGAAGTAGGGGGCCATCAACAACTGGTTGAACTTCATTTTGGGAAAGTCGGTGGAGCGTAAGATCACGTTCGTGCGCTCGATCACCAGCTTTCCATCAAACCAGCCGCGGACGATCCCGTCCCGATTGGGGCGGTCGTTTTTCAGGTCGAGCGTGTTGAGTTTGAAGCATGCTTCGATGCAATGCCACTTGTCGTCTGTGAAAAGCACGGTTGGACTGTCGTAAACCCTCGCGTTGTAGCCGCCTTTCAACGGCCCTTGGGTCAGACCGTGGGGCATGTCCTGGTTCTGAATGTCCTGGGCGGCAAGACGCAGCTTGCCGTTCTGCGGTTCGACGTAAAGTGTAAGATGACTTGCCGCCGGTCCCCACCACTTCGAGTTCTCAGTGGTGAGGAAGTTCAGCAGGTGCGGGTGGTAGTCTCTGCCGGTCCATCCCCAGCCTTTCGAGAGTTTCAGGTGGAAGCGGATGCAGACTTCGTCCGTGGGTTCGAACA
>JBDTOW010000445.1:0-4689 GCA_039933075.1 Verrucomicrobiota bacterium
GTTACTATTGATTGCGGGTGTTCGCTGGCGTTATCTGGTGCCTTCGGGCCTGCTTCTTGTCGTGGGGTTGGCCGCTGCCATCTGGAGCAATGAGATGCGCCGGTCCCGCGTGCTGGCCTGGCTGAATCCTGAACAGCATAAGGACGGGATAAATTATCAGGTGGATCAAGCGGTAATCGCGCTCGGTTCAGGCGGCTTGTACGGACTCGGCCTCGGGAATGGCCGGCAGAAGCAGGGTTTTGTTCCGGAGAATCACACCGATTTCATCCTTTCGATCATTGGTGAAGAACTTGGATTGGTTGCTACGCTAGCGGTTCTGTTCACTTTTGGTCTCCTGGTCGTGTGCGGAATTTATATCGCACGCCGGGCACGCGACACTTTTGGGATGCTGCTCGCGGCTGGCATCACTTTTCTGATTGGCCTCCAAGCAGCCATTAACATCGGCGTAGTTACTGGAGCGCTTCCGAATAAAGGTCTGCCATTGCCTTTCATCAGTTATGGCGGCTCCAATCTTCTGATGATGTTGACCAGCGTCGGACTCCTGATCAGTGTCGCGCGAAAGGCGGTCGAGCATTCGGTTGAATCGACCGAGACTTCAGACATGAGTGATGTTGTTGGTTCGCGAATGGCTCGATGAAACATCCCCGAACCAAACTCTCGGTTGCGATTGCTTGCGGGGGGACTGGCGGGCACCTGTTTCCCGGACTCGCGATTGCAGAGGAATTATTGCACCACGACTGCGAAGTAACTCTGCTGGTCTCGGCCAAGGAAGTGGATCAGCGGGTGGTGAAGAATGTATGCGGCATGGAGGTCGTCACACTGCCCGCGATTGGCTTGCAGGCGGGAAATCCTGGCGAATTCATAAAGTGTTTCTGGCATTCCTACAAGGTTTCCCGAAATTCTTTTCGGAACAATCCGCCGCGGGCCGTTCTGGCGATGGGCGGTTTTACCAGCGCGCCGCCGATCCTGGCGTCTAAACATTTCAAGGCAGCGACTTTTATTCACGAGGCCAACACGATTCCCGGTCGGGCCAACCGCTGGCTTTCTCCCTGGGTGGACGAAGCCTTCGTCTACTTCCCAGAATCTGCTCCGCGCTTGTCCAACTCGTCGGTGAGTGTCATCGGCATGCCGGTGCGCTGCCAGTTTCAACCCATGGAAGCGTCGACGTGTCGAATGGCTCTCGGATTGGCGCCTCAGCACCCGACCATTCTGGTCATGGGTGGCAGTCAGGGCGCGGAGAGCATTAATCAACTGATGATCGACGTGGCCCGGAGGCTCGCGGCGAAGCTGCCTGCGCTGCAGTTCTTGCATCTGACCGGTCCGGGCGACATTGAAAGGGTCCGGAAGGCTTACGCTGCGGGCCAGCAAAAAGCGGTCGTTCAACCCTTCCTCACCGAAATGGAACTTGCACTCGGCGCGGCAACGGTTGCGGTCAGCCGAGCAGGGGCATCGTCCCTGGCAGAATTGGCCGCCATGCAACTTCCGGCAATTTTGATCCCCTATCCATCGGCCGCGGACGATCACCAATTCTACAATGCCCGGGCCTTCGCCGAGGCCGGTGCGGCACGAATGGTGGGTCAGAAGACGGTGACTCCTGAGATTCTGGCCGATCTCATAACCGGCCTGGTATGCAACGCGAAGGAACGCGAACACATTCGCGCGGTGTTGAGGCAGCGCCACGTGCCCGATGCCGCCGCCCGAATTGCCGAACGTATTCTCAACGTCATTCGCCATGGAGATACGGTCTCGGCCAAGGCAATCGGGCCCCGTGAGAAAACCCCGACCGAACTGGAAGATAACGCCGGGTCGAAAGAACCACCGAATCAGAAATCGCAGCCGTGCATGGTGTCGGCACGACCCACGCTGGATACCTGGAATTTAAAATAGTTGTGAACGCTGCGACGACCGAAAACGTGAATGCTATCCTGCAAAATCCCGGCGCCGTTGTGTACCTCGTCGGGGCCGGGGGTTGTGGCATGAGCGGGCTTGGCCATTTGTTGATCGATCTCGGCCATCGAGTGGTTGGATCGGATCTGGTCGTGAACGAGGAAACCCGACAGTTGCGCGCGCGCGGAGCGGAAATCCATTCTTCTCATGCGGCCGACCAGCTTCGTGCGGCAGAGCCGGCTCTGGTCGTCTACACGTCCGCCGTTCGGTGGGATAACCCCGAGCTGCAAGCCGCGGAAAAACTGCGGATCCCAATCGTGCGCCGGGCCGTTTTGCTCGCTGCCCTGCAAAATCGGCAACGTGGCATTTGCGTGGCTGGCACGCATGGCAAAACGACCACCTCCGCGCTGCTCACCTTTGCCTTGGATCGACTTGGTTTGAAGCCAAGTTACGCGATCGGCGCGTTGGTTCCTCAGTTGCCGGCGTCGGCGCGGTTTTCGAAGACCGGCGCGCCAGGCACACAGCCGTATTTTGTTGTCGAGGCCGATGAGAGCGATGGGAGCTTGCGCGAGTTTCAGCCCGAACACTCGATTGTCCTCAACGTGGATGCCGAACATCTGGATTTTTACTCGAACCTCGAAGCGATCGGACAGGAGTTCGGGCAGTTTGCGAGTCAAACTCGCGGCCACCTGGTTTTCTGTGCCGATGATTCGCGCCTGGCCGAGCTATTTGCCCGCCGGGCGGGAGCAGTTTCCTACGGATTTCATCCACTCGCGGCGTATCGTTGCGAACTAAAGACCGAAATCGCCGCGAATCGAAGGGAGCGTTCGAAACCTGAAACTCTTTTCAGTGTATGGCACAACGGGGAAAAATTGGGCGAGCATTCCACCTCCTTGATTGGAGAGAAAAATGTGTCGAATGCCACGGCGGTCGTAGCTCTGATTCATCAGCTTGGTTTCCCAGCCGCGGACATCGCGCGCGCCATTGCGCCCTTCCGCGGCGCGGCGCGGCGGCAACAGGAATTGTTTTCGGACGGACGCGTTCGGATTTTCGACGACTATGGCCATCATCCGGCGGAGATTCGCGCGACGCTTCAAGCCTTTCGTGCGCTTGGGCCGCGCCGGCTCCTGGTCGCGTTTCAGCCGCACCGGTTCACGCGCACGCAATGTCTGCTCCAGGAGTTCGCGACCTGTTTTCGAGACGCCGACGTAGTGTGGTTGGCGGAAGTTTATGCCGCAAGCGAACCGCCGATCCCTGGAGTCAACAGCGCTCTGCTGGCGGATGCCATTCGCGCTCAAGGACAGGCTGTCGAGTTCATCCCGTCAACGGCCGAACTGCGGGCCGCGGTCCGAACGGCTATGCAACCGGGAGACCTGGTTGTTTTTCTTGGCGCCGGCCCGGACATTACGAATGTGGCTCATGAATTGGCCGCGCAACTCGGTGAGGAGGGAGCCAGGGTCAAGGACGATATATACGGCGACCTGGCGGCGAGGCTTTCGAAGCAAACCATCGTTCGACGCGATGAATCCCTGGCGCGGCGTACGACACTTCGCGTCGGCGGTACGGCAGACATTTATGTCGAACCCGCCTCAGAAGCCGAACTGGCCGAGGTGCTGAAATTTTGCGCGATTTACTCGCTTCCGTTTGTAATGCTCGGCCGCGGTTCGAATCTCTTGATTCGAGACGGCGGAATCCGTGGCGCGGTGATTTCGCTGGCGCATGCGCACTTCAGTCGAATCGAGGTGGTCGGCGATAAGATTCACTGTGGCGCGGGATTGAGGCTCAAGACCGTGGCGGTGGAAGCGCGGCGGCAGGGTTTGACCGGATTTGAATTCCTGGAAGGCATTCCGGGAAGTGTCGGCGGAGCGATGCGGATGAACGCCGGGGCGATGGGCGCCTGGATATTCGACGTAATTGAGCGCATTCGATTTATGGATTACTCCGGACAGGTGCATGAACATCCAGCCGCGGAGATTACCGTGGAATATCGCGGATGTCCGCTTTTCAAGAATCATATCGCCCTCGGCGCTGTGCTGAAAGGGCAACTCGCGCCCAACGAAGCAATCAAAGATCGGATGGATGCGTTCAGCAGGAAACGCTGGGATTCACAACCAAACCAGCCAAGCGCGGGCTGCATTTTCAAAAACCCCAAGCCAATGCCAGCCGGCAAGCTGATCGAGGAACTCGGTCTGAAGGGCACCAGGGTCGGCGGCGCAATGGTGTCGGACGTTCACGCAAATTTTATTGTCAATGACGGCACGGCGACGGCCCGAGACGTTTTGAACCTGATCGAAATCATCCGGCAGCGGGCGAAATCCACGCGCGGAATCGAACTCGAGACTGAAGTGGAGATTCTGGGTGAAGGATGAGGATTCGGCGAGTCTGTGAAACGACGCGTTCGCGACGGGCGCAAGGCCAGTGACAATGAAGAACACATTGGATCGATTAAACATCACCGTTCTGCTTGGAGGGCCATCGAGCGAGCGGGAAATCTCGCTCAAGAGCGGCGCGAGTGTGGCCAGGGCATTGCGTTCGTTGGGCCATCAGGTTGAAGAAGTCGATCCGCGAACTGGTGAGTTGAAACTGCCCGCCAACACGGAGGTTGTTTTTATCGCGCTGCACGGCACCTACGGCGAGGACGGCACGGTGCAGCAGCAACTCGAGGCGCTGAACGTGCCTTTCACGGGCTGTGATTCCGTCGCCAGCCGCGTGTCATTTGACAAAGTGCTCACCAAACAGCGCTGCTCAGACTCCGGGATTGCCATCGCCCGGTTCTTCGTGCTGGATTCACCCGAGGCATTC
>JBDTOW010000446.1:0-4685 GCA_039933075.1 Verrucomicrobiota bacterium
GGTATCGCCGCGCCTACTTCGACAATGGCGAACCGCTCGGCTCCGAAACCAATCAGGAATGTCAGATTGATTCTTTGCCGCAAAGCTGGTCGGTGATTAGCGGCGCCGGCGATCCGCAGCGTTCCCGGCAAGCGATGAACGCCGTTGACCAGCGCCTGATCCGTCGAAATGCCAAACTCATCCAGTTGTTCGATCCGCCTTTCGACAAGTCGCTCCTCAACCCCGGTTACATCAAAGGCTACATTCCAGGCGTGCGCGAGAACGGCGGCCAATATACCCACGGCGCGATTTGGACCGCCATGGCCTGCGCCCTGATGGGAGAAAACGACCGCGCGTGGGAGCTTTTTGCGCTCCTCAATCCCATCCATCACGGCGGAACTCCCAAACAAATCGCCACCTACAAAGTTGAACCTTACGTCGTCGCGGCGGACGTCTATGCCGTGGCGCCGCACACTGGTCGGGGCGGCTGGACCTGGTATACGGGCTCGGCTGGCTGGATGTATCGGTTGCTGATCGAAACCCTGCTGGGCGTGAACCTGGAAGGCGATCAATTGCGTTTGACCCCCCGTCTGCCGAAATCCTGGAGGACCTTCAAAATCCACTACCGCTACCGGCAAACGGTCTACCACATCACCATCACCCGGCTCGCCGCTGATTCCGCCGACACGAATCGGCTCTCCCTCGATGGACAAGAAATATCCGGAAAGACAGTTCCCCTCCAGGACGATCGCCGCGAGCATGCCGTCGAAATGAAAGTCCGCTGACCACTCCGAAAAGGGGTCGGTTCTTGATATTGGTTACTATTCGGAATTCCCTTGCGCCATCGATGGAGGCGGTTGTTGACAAAACCGGCCGTGCCCATCCGCAGCCGCTCGGCAACCCACTTTTCACAAAGTGGCCAAGGAGCGTTTCCGATCGCGGTGATCGCACAAGATAGGCTCCCGCCGATCTACGCAATTCATTACGTGACAGCTCGCCGAGTTTTCGAGCCAGGCGTCCGAGGATGCCCTCGCGAGAGGCAGTGATCAATATCAAGAACCGACCCCTTCCGATGAGTTTTTTTTAGACAAAAATTCAAAACAAGTTGTCTATTGTTTAGTCAAGTTAATCGGCTGGGGCTGGGTTTCCTGTCGAACGAGTGTTATTTCGACAGGTTCTGCCGCCACCGTCCAATCGTAGGCGGTCAGCCGAACAAAATTAACTCGCAAAATGCCGCTGGCTAAAGCACCTTTCAATTTGAGCTATGAGCCACTTCCAACTCATCCAGAATACCCTTGAACGAACTGCCCGCCGCCGCCGTCTCGATCGCGCCTGGCGCGGTTTTTGGCATGGGCTCCTGTGGGGATGCCTGATTTGGTTTGTGCTGGTCGTGGGCTTCAAGATTTTTCCACTGCCAATCTGGACGTTGCAAGTCGGGAGTTATCTGGTCGCCGTTTTCATGGCTGCTGGTTTTTTGGCTGGCTGGTGGCGAAAACCTTCCCTGACCGAGACCGCCCGATGGGTAGACAACCGTCAACATCTTCAGGAACGACTGAGCACGGCCCTGGAAATCAATGCGGCTCCTGTCGGCGAGAACTGGCGGAAGTTGCTCGTGAGCGATGCGGCGAATCACGCGCAGAAACTCGATCCGCGACAGTTGCTGCCGTATCACTTGCCCAAGGCATGTCGTTGGTCGCTCCTGGTGCTGGCCTTGGGCGTTGGGCTGGGTTTCGTTCCGGAGTATCGCAGCAAGCAGTATCTGCAAAGGCAAAAAGAGGCAGAAATCATGCACGATACCGGCAAGCAGATGGCCGAGCTCGTTCGACGCAACATCGAGAAACGTCCGCCGGCCATGGAACCGACCCGCAACACGATGGAATCGGTCGCCGAGTTGGGTGATTTGCTGAGCAAAGCGAAGCTCACCCGGACTGATGCATTAAAAGATCTCGCGAGCGTCGCCGAGAAACTCCAGCAGCAGGGAAAAGAGCTTACCCGCAATCCCGCTCTCAAGCGGATGGAACAGGCTGCCCGCACGCCCGGTGGCAACAGCGAGACTTCAGCGGCTGCCTTGCAGAAGAAGATCGAAGATCTCCAAAAGGCGCTCGGCAAGCAAAACGCGGATTCGGATGCGCTCGACAAGCTGAAGAAAGAATTGCAAAAGGCCAGAGAAGCTGCCTCCGGCCTGGCGCATCAGGATTCATCGAAGGCCGATGCCGCCCGCGAGCAATTGATGAAATCGCTGGAGTCGCTCTCGCAACAGGCCAAAGACCTTGGCGCATCGTTACCGGACCTGGAAGCGGCGATCGAAGCGCTCAAGGATCAACAGACCGACACCTTTTTGAAGGATCTGGATCTTGCCTTGAATGACCTCGATAAGATGAAGGATCTGGCCAAGGCCCTGAACCAGCTTCAAAAACAGCAGGCCGACCAAATGGGTAAAGATTTGGCGGAACAATTGAAGAATGGGCAGGCAGAAGCGGCGCAGGAAACGCTGAAAAAAATGGTGGAAAAACTGAGATCGGCCAGCCTCGCGCCGGAGCAGTTCAAGAAAATGCTTGAAGAAGTTTCCAAAGCCGTCGGTCCGGCAACCCCGTACGGCAAGGTCGGAGAATTGTTAAAACAAGCCGCCAAACAAATGCAGCAAGGCCAAAAGCCCAACGCGGCGCAGTCGCTGGCGGACGCCGCGAAGGAATTGGAGAAACTGCTCGAAGAGATGGGCGATGCCCAATCCCTGGCGGCCACCCTGGACGCCTTGAAGCGCGCCCAGATGTCCATCGCGAACAGTAAAGGCTGGGGGCAGTGCAAGGCGAAATTCCCGAGGTTCGGTCCGGGTGGTAAGCCGGGCGTGGGCGTCGGCACCTGGGCCAACGAGAACTCCGGCTGGTTTGATTTCGCCGAGCAAAACGAAATGTTCGATAACTCAAACATTCAACGGCCAGACATGGACGCACGAGGACACACCGATCGCGGCGAAGGTGAGCTCGCCGACAATCTCGCTCCGACGAAGGTCAAGGGCCAATTCACTCCGGGCGGCCATATGCCCAGCATTTCGCTGAAAGGCGTCAGCATCAAAGGCACGAGCAGCGTGGGATATCAGGAGGCCGTGGTTGCAGCGCAAAGCGATGCCCAGAGCGCGTTGAACCAGGATCAGGTTCCCCGCGCGTACCAAGGGGCCGTGCGCGATTACTTCGATGATTTGAAGAAATAGGAAACTGGCGATCGAGCGACGTAACCCATGTCCAACCGACACCATCTCTTCTGGATTTTTCTTCCGGCGCCGGCTAAACAAGTCGCCGCACCAGCCGGAGCTGCAAATGAGGCTTCGCACGACACGGTTTGACGATCGGCTGGCTACACGGTTCGCCGCACAAGCCATGGATCGTGGCGATGCCTTTTTCCTATGAACACTGAAGAAACAATCCAATCCTTCCGCCAGACTTACGGCGCATTGCGCGCGGAGATTGGCAAAGTCATCGTTGGTCATGAGTCGATCGTTGAGGGGACGTTGATCTCCTTATTGGCGGGTGGTCACGTCTTGCTCGAAGGAGTGCCGGGATTGGGCAAAACCCTGCTTGTCCGAACGCTGAGCGATGTTCTCGAACTTTCGTTCAACCGCATTCAATTCACACCTGACCTGATGCCGGCCGACATCCTCGGCACCAACATGGTCATGGAAACTCCCGATGGCCGGCGCGAATTCCAGTTCCAGCGTGGACCGATCTTCGCGCATCTCATCCTTGCTGACGAAATCAATCGCGCCACACCGAAGACTCAATCGGCGATGCTGGAAGCCATGCAGGAGAAAAGCGTCACGGCCGGCGGTGAAATTCGCAAATTGGCCGAACCTTTCTTCGTCTTCGCAACGCAAAACCCGATCGACCAGGAAGGGACCTATCCGCTGCCCGAAGCACAACTCGACCGCTTCTTCTTCAAACTCCTGGTCGGATACCCTAGCGCCACCGAGTTGACCGAAGTCCTCACCCGCACAACCGAAGGTGCGAGGCCGAAGCCGAACAAAGTTCTCGATGGCGCGGCGTTGATGGAACTTCAACAACTCGTTCGCCAGGTGCCCGTCGCTTCGCATGTGAAGGATTACGCTGTTCGCCTGGTCCTCGCCACCCATCCCAAGACCGAAACCGCCGTCTCCATTACCAACCAATTCCTCCGTTTCGGCAGTAGTCCGCGCGGTGGCCAAACGCTCATTCTCGGTGGCAAAGTGCGCGCTCTGATTCAGGGCCGGCTCAACGTAAGTTTTGACGATATCCAGGCGATGGCTCCGGCGGCGTTGCGCCATCGGTTAATTCTCAACTTCGAAGCCGAAGCCGAAGGGATCACGACCGACCACATCGTCACGCAGATTTTGAAGGAAGTGCCAAAGGATGCGCTGGCGGTGAAGGCCTAGATCGTGGGAAGCCTCGACCTCCAATATTGGGAGCGCATTAGGCCCATGAAGCGAAGAGGCCAGTTCGGAGTGCGCCCGTCCTCGGGCACAGCGATGTCGTGCGTGAGGAAGGCCCTCGGAGGGTGGAATGCGATCGTGAGTGGGAGAGTTGCTGCGCCCAGGACGAGCGCACTCCATTTGGCAGCGGTTCATGGAAAGGGAACACCTCCGAAATCCGGACGTGAATCGAGGCCATGAACCATTGGAGGTAGGGATGGCGCGCTGCGCCGTCCGCGCCGCGTCCAGCGGCGCAACCGTTCCGCCC
>JBDTOW010000447.1:0-4684 GCA_039933075.1 Verrucomicrobiota bacterium
AAATCCAGTAGCGATTCATTCAAGGAACAAGGCACCGGCGCGATCGATTTTTACACGAAGCTGAAGACCGTATACCTGGACTATTCGGCCTGAGTTTTCAAACATGCGGTTGCGGCTTCACGATAGTTGTGTAGGGCCGGCATCCTTGCTTGCCGGTTGGAGCGGCTTCCAGCCGCCAGTCGCGAGATCCAACAATTCGGCACAACAACTCCGGGCAAGACGCACGGTATGTGTTTAGCGAGTATGAAAGCGAAGGTAGGGACGGTGCGCTGCGCCGTCCGCGCCGCGTTCAGCGGCGCAACTCGAGGCGGGATTCGAACGCCGCTTACCATTCGTTCCGCCCGCTGGACGCGGGCGGGACATCGCAGCGCGATGTCCCTACCACGCTAAACAGATACGATGCCCGGGGAACCGGCAGGCTGGGAAGCCTGGCCTACAGGCTTCGAACGCCGAACTTTCTCACGGTTCGAACACTCGTACTCGATAAAACTTTGTGGGCGAGTTTGTCACGCTGTCCTCGATGACCGCCGTCAGGTTCGTGGCTGAAAAGAACAGGCGATTGGCCGGAACCTCGAGCGGCTCCCAGGCGATCGGCGGCGTTAGATCGTAATCGAATTGCAATTGGAAACCGCGGTTGGCGATTTGCGGAAACGAAATCTGAGCCGCCGCGCCGGCTTGATGGATGGAAACTTTCCAATTGTCTCCAGTTGCCATCGGGTTGCTGCCCGTCAAATACTCAAGATAGTTCGAGGCCCCATCCGCGTCCGGATCCGCATCGGGCAAAGCGGCAGGCGCATTCGTCGAGTTGAAAAAGCGTGCTTGCCAGGCGGCGAAACTTTCGTAGTTCGCTAATCCTTGCGTGATCCAGTCCGTCACGAGGGCAATCGCCTGCTGGTCCAATTCGCGAGTCGCGATCGGCGGCATGCGCCCGGGACCGGGACTGGAAATTCGAGTCAGCAACATGGATTGAGCCGTCGAACCGGGCTTTATCACGCGGTTCCCAGGATCGTTTTTGTAATCGCTCAGAAGCCCGTCGATCAGACCGGCGCTCGAGAGCGGCGTGGTAATTCGCGCGTCCCAGAAACCGATAGCGGACCCGCCGGGTTGATGACACTGAACGCAATTCGCGGCCAGATACGAGTGCACCCGATAATCCAGACTCGTGGTGGCATCGGTAGCCGGTGCCAAAGCCCGCAACGTGTGAAAACCAGTGAGGGGAGTCTGAAAATATCCGGCATCACTCAACGCCTGGATCTGGTTCGTCGCGACGCCGGAATAGTTCATCTCGCGATTCATTTGCGGCGTGTTAAATCCGAGTGCGAGTCCGCCGGCCCTGGTATGACACGCCAGGCATTCGCTTCGACTCGGGTAATGCCAGATCTGCGTTCGCACCACGCCGTTGTCAGAGATCGAGATGGGCTCTTCCATGCCTTCTTCCGGCACGAGCGTCGCGTTGGTCATCGAGTCCCATCGGTAAGTCACGCCATAAACCCCGTCCGCGTTGCGCACGATGAAACGGGTTTCCAGCCGGCGCGCTGACTCGGGAACGCCGTTCGTCAATTGCAATTCAAAATTCTTGATCCAAATCGCTCCCGCCGGAGTGGCCCAGTTTCCCTCGGGTTCAAAACCGATCGTCAGATTTGTGTCCGGGAGAGAAAACCACCGGCTCTTGTGCGCGCCATCGGACCAAAAGGGAAGGTTGATGTCGTACGGCACGATGCCTGGATGAGGCGTCAGCGCGGCCAGATCCGAAAAAGCGCCGGTGTCCACGAGTGTGGGAGGCAAAGGCGAGCCCGTGTTCGTGCTGTTGTAACTCAGCCGCTTAATGACGTCCTCACCAATGTCGCAGATCAGAATGTCGCCGTTGCTCGGGTCGACGCCGAAAGCCGAAATGTCCTTCTCCACCATCAACAATCGAACGGCGGCCGGGTTGATTCCGTCATACCGCAGCGCCCAAAGATTCCCGCTTCCGTAATCGGCAAAGATGTAATCGCCATAGATCTGAGCGAATCGATTGCCTCGATAAACCACGCCGCCGGTGACCGAAAATCCCAGACTCCTCGGATAATCATGAATGGGATTGATAGACGTGAAACCCGCGGGCGGCGCGGGCGAGCCAGGCCGCGCGATCTTGCCTTCGCGGAAATTCCAGCCGTAGTTACCGCCCTTCACGATGATATCGATTTCCTCGCGAGTGTCCTGTCCAACGTCTCCGCAATAGATTACCCCGGTCACCGGATCGATCGAGAAGCGCCATGGATTCCGCAATCCCACCGCCCAGAATTCCGTGTGAACCTTCGAGGGATCTACCGCGTTCCCGTTGAAATTCGTCACGCCAATGAACGGGTTATCTGCCGGTACCGCATAGAAAGCCAAACCGGTGGCATTAGTGCTAATCGCTGAATGTGGATTTGGCTCGAGATTACCCGGCCGTTTATCGACGTCGATCCGGAGCATTCCGGAGAAAAAATCCTTGGTGATGCGTTGTGAGTTGTTCAGCGAGTCGTTCCCCGCGCCTTCGTCGCCGAGCGAAATGTAGAGGTAACCGTCGGGTCCGAAATGCAAATCGCCGCCGTTGTGATTGCCGGCGTCGTCGCGTTGCGTGATGAGCGGCTGCCCGGAGTTTGCCAGGCCTTGGTTTGGATTTGTTGGCGAGATCTCGAAACGCGACAAGCGATCGTGCAAGCCACCGCCAGGCGCGGTAGTCGTGTTAAGAGTATAGAAAGCGTAGAAGTAACGATTCGTGGCATAGCCAGGGTGGAACGCCAGGCCAAGCAATCCCTGCTCCCCACCGAACACGATCTGAGAAGAAATATCCATGAAAACCGTGCGCGTCGGGTTTGCGAGATTGGTTATCACGCTGATTCGGCCGGCCTGTTCGACGACAAAGAGGCGGTTGGTTTCGCCCGGAGGCGTCACCAGCGCAACCGGGTCACTGAAATCAAGGCTGCCAAATGCGTTTTCCGTTCTGAATCCGAATGCCGGCGGAGATTCGGGCATGCGGAGGGTGGTGTTGGGCACACGTTGAATGGGTTGAGCAAATGCCCCGGTAGATGCGAGTAAGAGGATAAAACAAATTCGCGTTCGCTGACGGTAAAACGAGTTCATGCGCCAACAAAGTGCAAGAGCTCGATCGAATTGTCAAAGACCGTGTCGTCATGGTCAGCACTACTTACATTGGCTTTTGGATCCGGCTTCCCAGGCGATTGCCACAAATTCGCGCGCACGGCGAGTCAACTCGGCCCAGTCGGATTCCTGAAGGATTTTTGCGGAAACCAGCGACGAGCCGACACCCAGCGCGACACAGCCGGCCTTGAGAAAGTCAGCCGCAGTTTTCAAATCGACTCCACCGGTCGGCACGATCCGAAGATGCGGGAGCGGACCGCGGATGGATTTGATGTAGTTTGGCCCCAAACCATCGGCCGGAAAAATCTTGACGAAATCCGCTCCCGCTTCGTGCGCAAGCTGCGCTTCCGTCGGCGTATAAGCGCCAAGCATCACGGGCCGATCGGCCGCGTGGACCACCGCGACAATCTCGGGGCGAGTGATCGGGGTGACGACGAACTCGGCGCCGGCAGCAATCGCTTCCCGCGCCGTGGCGGTGTCCAGCACCGTGCCGACGCCAATCAAACCGCGCCCTCCAAGTTTCTGGCTGACTTCGCGAATCGCCGCGATCGCATTCGGTGTGGTCATCGTAATCTCGATGGCGATCACTCCACCCGCGATCAAAGCCTCAGACAAAGGCATTATCTGCTCCGGGTTTTGCGCGCGGATCACGGCGATGATGCCGGGATTCGTGAGCCGCGAAATGATTTCTGATTTGGAATGCATAGGGAGATTTATGTCACAAATCAAACGCTTACAAAACACAGAAAAAATCTGTGTTCAATCCGTGTTTCATCCGTGCCAATCTTGCAGCCGTGGATGGCTGCGCTGCGCCATGCCGGTTCAAGGCCGACATGCGCGGCAAGAAGACGTGGACTTTCTTGAGCCGAAAGGTAGGGCGAGCAGTCCTCTGCGCGCCGACGACTGCAACCACGCTTTCCTGCAGGGCAAAGGGCGGCGCGCACGGCGTGACGCGCCCTACCTCGGCCAACCAGCTTGAATTGGCGGCGCATCCCATCCAAACTTTTGCGCGGCTCATGGGGCCGGGAATGGGTGCCGGCCGACTCATCCGCGGTACGCCTCGGCCAGCAACGTGATCGGATGCACCACCCGCAACGGCAGGTTCTCGCGCTTCGCACCATTAATGATTTGCAGAAGGCAACCGGGATTGCCGGTCGCCACAACGGACGCACCCGTGCTTTTAATGTGTTTCAGTTTGCGTTCGAGGAGCTCGGTCGCCATCTCGGGTTGGATCAAGTTATAAATACCGGCGCTGCCGCAGCACCACATGCTCTCCGGCAACTCGACGAGTTTCAGATTCGGTATCGCGCGCAAAACCTCCCTCGGCTGCGCCGTGATCTTCTGGCCGTGACAAAGATGGCAGGCTTCGTGATAGGTCACGCTCTGCGGCGCATGGTCGGCGGGGGGCGGCATGATCCCGATCTGGGCGAGCCATTCGTGGATGTCCTTCACCTTCGCATCCCATAATTCCGCGCGCGACAGGTAGGCGGGGTCGTCGGCCAGGAGTTTCGCGTAATGCTTGAGGTGCGAGCCGCAGCCCGCGGCGTTGGTAATGATG
>JBDTOW010000448.1:0-4674 GCA_039933075.1 Verrucomicrobiota bacterium
AAACGGTTGCGGTCATGTGTCCATGAGCGGCGACGATGCAACACGCATAAATCCCCGAACCACCCGCGATGTCGAGAAAGCGACAACACTTCCCTAGATCGAGCGCGGTCGCCATGGCGCGTCCGAGATAGATTCCCCGGCAGTCCATCGCCGCGGTAAACTGCGCGGCGAACGCATCATCTTCCATCGCTTGCGCCCAGGCTTTTTCATTTTTGAGGCTGCCCCAGTTGGCCGCCTTGCCGGTCCGCAACACAGCGAGCATGTCTTTGCAGACGGGCCGTTCTTTCAGCGAGGCATAATAAGGTCCAATGTACCACGGCGAATCTTTCACGAGGTGTTCGCGGGCCAACTGCGTCAGGCTGAACACTGCGTCCTGCCTTTGCAGGAACCCCATAGCCGTGAACAAGGTCAACATCACATCAGCGGGCCGCTCCTTCAGTTCAAACGCGCGACAAATCGTTACGGCATCCGCCGGGTTCTTGTCGAGCCACGTGAACAGGTCGAATTCCACCAGGCCCGCTGTTAACAGGTCAGTCGCATAAAGTCCGTCGCGCTGGCGGTAGATGCTGGTGGGGTCGGTGGACGGTTGCTGCGTCAGGTCGAGCGGCTTCATCGTGAATCCAGTTTGGGCATTTAATTCTGAGCACAAAAAATAGTCGCTGGCAGACAGGAGTCGAGAATGATAATTTAAGGCCGTTGAGTATTGCGCCCTTACTTGTCTAACCAGTAATTCCCATCATGAATAGACTCGTGCTTTTCCTAAGCCTTTCGCTGCTGACAAACCCGGTGTTGGTGTTCGGAGGGGAAGTCGCCCAAGCGAGAATATTTTGTTTATCGCTACGATTTCAAACCGCCACCACCAAATTGTTCGGCCAATCCTACACGCTGGACCTGGCCACCGGATCGACCACCTCGCCAAACGGCGAACTGGCGCCCCTGGATCTCGAGCAATCCGTGCACGGCAGTGGATTTATTCTACGGGACCCAATCCTGGCGACGGACATTACCGGCAGCATCTCTTTTGATCGACCGCCGTACGCGGACGAGAACACCAACGGTTTCGCGGATTTCTTCGAAGTCAGCCAACACGTGAGTACGACGACCACTCAGGGTACCTTCCAGGTGGACGGCGATTTTGAAGAAGGAACAGTGAAGGCCACCTGGAAAAGGGATGCCGGTTCGCGAACCGGTACTTGCACTTTGCATCTGGAAGGGTCGACGTTCGGTGCGCTTCCCGACTTCACCCACACGTTCGAGTTGCTGGAATACACTGGCACATTCAACTACACACCCGGGAGCACTAACGTCACCGGCGCGATCAATCTGGCACAATCAGATAACCCGACGAACACATTGGTGGGCGCCCTTGAGTTCATCAAAGTGGAGACAAATCGCTTCAACGAGTTCACTCTGCAGATCGGCGCTTGGACGAATGCCGCCATGCAAATGTTGTCTTTTACCAACTCGTATTTTCAACGCGACCTCGACCTCAACACGAATTATTTTGGCCTGGTTATCTTCGATGACGGCGAACCGACTACGCCCGAGGCCGATTACCGGCTGTGGATTCTCTCAATCGACGATTCGAACGATGCGAATGGCAACGGTATCCCGGATTTCAGCGACGATCCGGCCGGAACGCCTGCCCGGCCGCCCCTGCTGAAATTGGAAAAAGCTGCTGCCAATCTGTTGCTCAGCATCAGTGGCGAGATCGGCAAAGTCCACGAAGTGCAGGAAATTACGTCGTTGATTCAAACGAACTGGACGACGACTTTGTCACTGACGCTGACGAATGATCTCCAGGTCGTGCAGCTTCCGCTCCCGACAAACTCCGCAAGCTTCTGGCGTGTCCGGGTGCCATAAATAGTCCACGCTGCACCACGTTGCCGCCGGAGAAGCCTTTCAGTTTTTTGACTGTCTCGGACAGACTGTTTGATGTATAGCGTGAATCCACACTATGGCTAAGAAAATCTTAATTGTCACCGATGACGGCGGTGAGTCCTACGAAATACTTTATGCCCGTCACCGGTTTCTCGAGGCTGGTTACCAACCATTCATTGCCGCGACGAAGAGGAAATTGTTGAATGGAAGGCTGACTTGTTACGAAAACGTGCGCCTTGAAGTCGCCCAGTGCGGCGCAACCTGGATCAACAAGCAGAGCGTGGTGGACGGAAAGATCATCACCGCGCAAACGTGGGAAAGTCATCCCGAGTTTTATCGGGACATTTTCAAACATCTGAATCAATAGCCATCGTCGACCCGGTAGTTCTCGTCATGTCCCGGAGCGCGGCTGTGTCGTCGCGACCAGCCGCAGCATGTCCGCACTACGCCAGTCGGGTACTGCGTATCCACGCGCTGCGGCCTGGTGCTTTGCGCACAGCCGCGTTCCGCAAATGAATTTGCCGTCGTCGGCCGCGTACGAACGAAATAATCTTCTTTCTTCCTGGCGATTATTCGCGATTATTTGCGGGCGATTTCGGATCAACTTATGAAAATTGTTTTAGCTTATTCGGGCGGGCTCGACACTTCGGTTTTGCTCTCGTGGATTAAAGAAAAGTACGACGCCGAGATGATTGCTTTCTGCGCAAACATCGGCCAGGAGGACGAACTCCGAGGTCTCGACAAGAAAGCGAGAACGACCGGCGCGTCCAAAATTTACATTGACGATCTGCAAGAGGAGTTCGCGCGCGATTTCATTTTCCCCATGATCCAGGCGGGTGCGATTTATGAGAACCAATATTTGCTTGGCACCAGTATCGCCCGTCCTCTCATCGCCAAGCGGATGATCGAAATCGCGCGCAAGGAACGGGCCGATGCGATCGCTCACGGCGCCACTGGGAAAGGCAACGATCAAGTGCGTTTCGAACTCACCGCCGCCGCCCTGGCGCCGGAGTTACAGATCATTGCTCCCTGGAGGGATCCTTCGTTTCGCGCGCAGTTTCCTGGCCGGGCCGAGATGATCAAATACTGCGCCGAAAAAAAAATCCCGGTCGAAGCCAGCGCCAAGAAACCCTATTCGATGGATCGCAACCTGTTGCACATTTCTTTCGAAGCGGGAATCCTGGAAGATCCGTGGCTGGACGCTTTTGCTCCCGAAAACAAGGGGATGTTCAAGCTAAGCGTCGCGCCGGAGGACGCGCCGGACAAACCGGAATACGTCACGCTCGATTTTGAGAAAGGGATCTGCAGCGCCGTAAACGGCAAAAAGCTTGGCCCGCTCGCCGTGATGAAAACCTTGAACCGCCTGGGAGGCAAACACGGGATTGGGCGCGTGGACCTCGTTGAAAATCGCTACGTCGGCATGAAATCCCGAGGCGTTTATGAAACGCCCGGCGGCGCCATTCTTCATTTCGCCCATCGACAGATGGAAAGCATCACCATGGACCGCGAGGTTATGCACCTGCGCGACTCACTGATTCCAAAATATGCCGAACTGGTCTACTACGGTTATTGGTTCTCGCCGGAACGCTTGGCGCTCCAGGCGCTGGTTGTCGAAAGTCAGAAAAACGTGACCGGAACGGTTCGACTCAAACTCTACAAAGGCAACATCATGACAGCGGGTCGCAAATCTCCGGTGAGTCTGTACAACCCGCACATCGCGACGATGGAAGCGGATCCAACCAAGGCTTACAACCAGGATGACGCCACCGGATTTATTCGCCTCAACGGTCTTCGCTTGAGAGTTGCCGCCCAAGTGCAAGCCCTGGCGGCCAACAAGAAGTGATCGTGGATTCGTAGCAGGATTCTTTGGAGTGCGGCGGGAAGCGAAGCGACACGCTGCTTTTGCAACGACCTGGATCAAACGTCCTTCCCTGGAGCCGTTGCGAGAGCGCGCGCGCCGTTTCAAATCTTCCTGGTCGGTTTTCTCCAAGTTCACCCGCCCGCACCCTGGACTGCGGCGGCACGACCTCATCTTTACTCCTGAAAATATGGACCAGACAAAGTCTGTGGTTTGATCTCGTGGGCGGCCGGTTGATCGTCGCGGGTTTGGCTTGGGGATTGGCGAGGACTTGTCCCTTGAAGGCTCAACCCGGGAGATCTTTGGGGGATCTTTCCAGGAGTATCGGCGTCGGGTGCGTTGAGATTTGAGTCATTCCCACCAATCCAGTGTGGCCAATAGCACCAATCCACGACCTAAGAGATCGGGCCCGGGATGACCGTCGGCTTTGCGTCCCCAAAATCCGCCGAGCATCGCCACCAGCAGATTGGCTTGAAAGAGCGTCGGCGCGGCACTCTGGGAGGCCGAGTTATCCTGGTCTTTGGGGTGGCGGAGTTCCGGGGGCTCGGATGGTGAAGCCAGTGGCACCGCGACGAGACTGGGGGGGTGGCTTGGAACGAAGCCTTCAGGCAAAGCTTTTTTTTATAAACCTCCAGAATCGCCCAGTTCCTCGGGACTATAGAGCACTGAAGCCGGTAGATTGGGATGGCTCTTGCCTAGCCGGCACGACAACAAGATTCGCCAGGCCACGATCAGAATCCGTCGAGCCCACTTTTTTTCTTCGGAAACTGCGCTCGAGGAAAAAGTCAGGGCTCGTCCGAGTCTCGCCCTACCCCAAATACGATTAATTCAACGCCAGTAGCCGTAAGACCGGGGCATGAGCGGATGGTTTTAGGCGAGCTACGGCTTTCTCAGCCGATAAAACTGGGCGCTGCCGGTAAGGGTTTTCGTGACCG
>JBDTOW010000449.1:0-4674 GCA_039933075.1 Verrucomicrobiota bacterium
AAAGAAAATCACTCTTGCGCTGTTTTAGAGCGTTCCCAAATCAGTTCTTTTCCCTGAAACCGCGGCGCCGAGCCAGGTTAATTTAGTACTCTACCGGCAAAAGCACCGTCGTGACCGACCGTTCAGATTCCGTTATCACGTAAAACTTCACTCCATTCGAAGCCAAATAAATGGAGGCGATTGGCCCTCCTTCTTGCAGTCAAATCATTGAGTTGGCTCTCTTCGATGTCGAGCTCACCCCAATCGCCTCGCGCGTCGTTTTGCGCAGCGGTGCTAATGTCTTCAGGAAGCAGCTTGAGCGCTGCTCCGGGGAATGCCGACTTCGCCGAGAGATAATTTTAGACCAGAATCAAAGGCGACCAATGTTCGAGTTCTCCGGAGGCAAGTCAACGAACCGCGATCTTACCACAGGAGCGACGTCTTTTGGCTCAAGAAATTCTGAGAGATCGGTTTTCCGTCGGAAGCTCGCCACGGTCGCCGTTCCGCTCACGGCTCCGGCCCCTGTTCCCTCTCGGCCGACCCCTCCACTCACCGCCCTTGCGACATTCCGACCGAAAACGCTCCCCGCCGGGCCGCGATCAAAAGCCAATCGATCACAAAGACTCGCTCACCGCCATCGTCTCCAATGATGAATTTTGGAAACTACAGGCAATCGACTGGGGTTCACACGTCCTGATTTTCGGATTTTAACCCGAGTGCTTCACCCCTTTCCAATCGCGCTTTTGTGTTAGCTCTGAATCTGAATCTCATCAACGGCCAGAAGTGGTCTAAAATAAACAGGCCCTGCTCGACGAGATTATTCGCGCAGGTCTTCAATATCTGTTCCAACATTTTAGCTGGCCGCAGAGCATATTGCTGTCGCAAGAGGCCGAAATGATCTTGCGCGACGATTTACCGCGGGAACGAGAACTTTTCGAACGGCGTGTCGAGACAAGGAATCGTTTGCAGGAGTGTCATTCGCGATGGTGTATCAGAGTGACGAAGCAACAAGCGGCATTCCGCAAGGGTAATTTCATGTCTCGGCTTGCTCCAAAATCGAATCGCAGGAACTACACTCCCGGGGGGGGGGCGCCAACGTCTTGCGTTGAAATTTGGTCTCTCTCGCTTTCGATGCGAATTGGAGGGCAGCCGGGTCTGAGCAGAATTTAGATAATTTTAAGCCGATCATTGCGTAAATAATTGCGTTTTATCGAAAGGCCTTTAGGATGGGTGAAAACCTATGAAACAAAGCACAAAAGACAAAGTTGAGGGCACTCTAAAAGAGGTTTCCGGGAAAACAAAAGAGGTAACCGGAAAACTTATTGGGAGTCGAAGTCTCCAGGCAAAAGGGCAGGCCGAAAAAGGTGCGGGTAAAGTTCAAAAGAAGATCGGAGATATTGAGAAGGTTTTTGAGAAGAAAAAGGCTAGGTAGGTTTTGGTTATTATTGGCTTCCGTCGTTATCGTGGAACTGTTTTGGAGGTGGCCTCGTGCCTTTATAAATTGTTCTAAGGAATCCGCATGGGATTGTAGGAGACCCGCGTTCTCTTCTGTCTTGGCCGCCATAGCACGCTCGTCATGCTTGGCGGAATTCCAGGATCCGCGCCTTGGATTTCCAGGTCCTGTTCGTGATTTTTATAGCGATATAGTGTTTCGCTCTTCCTTTGATTTACGAACGATTTTTCATTGGCTCGGTCGACCCATGTTTTCAAACTTCCGGCCTGCCTTTGCATTCGCGGGATTCTGCGCTATTCCCCTCGCCAAGTTTAGTGTTTGGATCCGGCAAGTGGAAAAGTAATCAGCATAATCCGCTCAAGGGCTCAGGCTGAAGGCAGCCTCAGCGACACGAGTGCCGCTCGGTTTGACCCGTTTCGCTTCCTGCGGAAAAAGATTCAGTCCTTTAGTTTTTTGAATTTGAATTAGTTCAAAACGTTGGCTGATACAAAAGCATCGCGAACCATTGTTCTGACAGGGCGGGGGGGACATGCACCTGGGGCCGACCGTGGCGATTCCCCTAATTATTTAGCGGATGGATCAGTGATGCCAATTCCTGAGTAAAACATCGCGGGCATGAATGGAGGCGACCGGTTAATGGGGTTTGCTCTGACGAATTGTAAACGGAAGAAGTGAGTTGTCTGCAATCTACCCATCTTCTGGCCAAACTAAGCTCATTTTTCGCTGAGAATGAAACTTGCTTCAATGCGCAGGCGAAAACAAATAAATTATGGAACCTCTCTGGGAATTCTTGCCGCGGTTGCAGCCGTCGCAGCAATCTGTGGAGTCTGAGTGTCGGGCGCTGACGACTCAACTCTCAAAGGAATCGCTACTTGCGCAAAATGTTCACTCAAAGAAGCAGGCAACTGGCAAACAGGCCTCCAAGTAAAAAATGGATAAGGAAATCGTGAATTACCATCTCGTGCAAAATGCCGCTGGCACGAACTTCCACGATGCCATTTGCAAAGAAAGTAAGAAGGTCAAAGCCAAAGGAATACTAAAGGACCTCAATGGCAAGGCGGGAGTTTACCGCCTTTCAGATAAAACTGCTGAACGAGAAATAATTTAGGTGCCGGTCCGGCGGTAGTTACCTGGTCCGGCATCTGGAACCCGCAATCGCTGCACCCATCACCCGGTTGCGGGATTCTTTTTTGCTGGGGGGATCGGCATTTCGGATGCTCATAAGCTGGATCCCGCACTCGACGTAAGGCATAATTCATGAAAGTTAGACCTGAACGCTCAGACGCATCGAAAGCGGTAATCGAGACGATCACGAGACTCACCGGGGTGGCTTCGTGTCCAGATGACTTGATAAGTTTCTGCCAACAAAAGCTCTACCCCCTGCTGAAGGAGGAGCGGAGTCCTACCCATATTCGAATCTATCCCGGAGGGCACCTCTCGGGATCAGTTTACGTGGAGCTGTGAGATCGTGATGAGGCGAACCCCACTAATCCACGTCACTCTCAACACCGGACACGCCGTCACCTTACCCGCTGGAATAGTTCCTGAGAAAACTCGCAACTTACTTCAACCAATCAGTACCGCGCGGCAATGTAATCTTCCTGGATCCCGCGCGGCCGCTCCCGTTGACATTTGCGCACAGCCTGGGGTCTGCGCCTTTACGATCTACCACAGTGTTGAACCGATATCTCTCAATATCGTTTGTTGCGCGCCGGATGAATCCCACAGCGAGTGGAAATCCATCGAACGCGTTTATTTGGAATTGAGCGACAAAGCACCTCGATCGATTGCCGCCTGTGCAAGTCCAGGGCAGCCTTGCGTCCCTTGGGTTGGCACGGTTTTGCTGCCTGGGATTGGACTCATAGTTCCGGCGGACGCTGGATTACTCGGGCACATCGGCGCGTGTTTTGGAATGCTTCTAAGCGACCGAGCAGGTATTTAGTAGTCTGCTCCGTTCACGTTCTCGATAAATACTGACAGAAAGAATCGGCGCTGATTCGGAGAAGTGGTCGGTTCAAAAAGACCAGCCAACCGCAGCCGCATGCTAACTACGTTCATTCCGTCGGTCTCGAAACTCAACGAATAGCGCAATTGCCAGCCCAAGAAACGCAAGCGGGATAGACGCAGCAGGCCATCGTTCAAAGCCAACAATCAAAATGATGGCCACTGTTGCCGCCCCAAACGCGGCTCTCTTCCAGCCATTTCCAATCCATCCGTCATAGAAGTCCTGCACCATCCTAACCCACCTGTGACGAAATAGAATTAAGATCGCAGCCATGACAGCGAGCAGGAGAAAGTCGTAAATCCCCTTCGTCGGAAAGTTGACAGCCGCATGGAGAATCATCGCGGGAATAAGAGAGGAGACACCCGCCGCGTACGGCTATGGGGTAATCACCCCATAGCGAACGGATCCTTCTGCTGGTAACTTTGAATCATCAAGATGGAAGTTTATTTCAAGCCGGCGATTTGTCGGGTTGAAAACAAAAGTAAAACCCTCACGAGAAAGAAATAGAATTATGAAAACTGACGTTTATGAAAAAGCCACAGATCAGGCTCGAGCCAAGGATAAATCTGGATCCTCGAAACCAGACGCCGAAAAACAGGAGATGATGAAAAAGGTGGAGGCTGCGGGCACCCCAGGGCCCGCGCACCAAGCACTTGACGCCTTGGTTGGAGATTGGAAAGCCGAGGTGAAGTGTTGGATGGAAGCGGGCGGGTCGCCCGAGGTGACCCAAGGGACCGCGAAAGCAAGTTGGACGTTCAATGGCCGTTTTCTGGAAGAGGAGTTCCACGGCCAAATGATGGGCAAACCATTTACTGGGCGCACCCTGTTGGGCTTCGACAACACGAAACAGAGGTTCAACAGTGTGTGGATAAGTGATACGCAAACCTCGATGTTTACCAGTGAGGGCAAGGGAGACAAAGGCAACAAGGTCATAACTTTGGAAGGCAAAGCGAGTTGCCCCGCTACCGGCCGGAAGGACATTCCCATGAAAACGGTGTTGCGCGTGAGCAGCCCCGACAAGCACGTTCTGGAAATGTTCGACGCGAGCAAGGGAGGGGACACGAAAACGATGGAAATTACATACACCCGGAAGTAAGAGTTCGGCAGAGCAAGTACAGCGAACTGCTCGCTTTCATGATCGTCCGGGAGCCAAAGCGCCCGGTGGCGTAGCAATAGATCATCAACGCCAGCATCATGGGCGGATATTGCTCGCTTCCGGTGCCCCGGTCATTAAACG
>JBDTOW010000450.1:0-4667 GCA_039933075.1 Verrucomicrobiota bacterium
GTAGAAGCACGGCCACTTTGTTGCGGAAGCCGACGAGGAAAATAAGATGGACAAAGAGCCACGCCACCCAGGCGACAAAACCGGAAAACTCGAACCGGCCCACTTTCGCCACGGCAGCGGACCGGCCAATCGTCGCCATGGTGCCCTTGTCCCAGTATTTGAAGACGGGGCGCAGCGCGTGGCCGGGTGCTGGCGCCAGCAGTTCATCCTCAATAATCCGCGCGATGTGCCGCGCCATTTGCATCGCTGCCGGTGAAACGCCGGGTACCGGATGCCCATTTTCCTCCAGGACCAACGTCATATCGCCAATGGCAAATATCTCTGGATGTCCCGGAAGGCTGAGGTCTGGGGTTACCTTCACACGCCCCGCTCGATCCAGCTCTATGCCGAGCTTCTGGGTGAGCGGGCTCGCTGACACTCCGGCCGCCCAGATAATATTCTCCGCGCCAATCGTAGTGCCATTCTCCAATTCAACGCAGCGGTCGCAAATATTCTTGACCTTAACCGATGTCCGCACTTCAACGCCGAGGGCTTCGAGTTGTTGCTGCGCACTCACCGACAGCTCCGCCGGTAAGTGCGCCAAAATCCGCGGCGCTGCTTCAATCAAAATGACCCGTGCATGGCCCGGATCGATGCGCCGAAAATCTTTTCGCAATACGGTGCGGGCCAGTTCGGCAAAAGCACCGGCCAGTTCAACGCCCGTTGGCCCGCCGCCAACCACAACGATGGTCATCAATCGGTCGTGGCCGGTCGGGTTTACTTCAGTCTCCGCTTTTTCGAACGCCAATAAAACGTGTCGACGAATCCGAATCGCGTCATCCAGCGATTTCAAACCCGGCGCGAACTGTTCCCACTCCGTATGTCCGAAATAGCTGGTCACACCGCCAAGCGCGAGGACGAGGTAATCGTAGTTCAACGTATTCCCTTCGAGGACCACGCATTTCTCCGCCAATCGGAAATCGACGACAGTCTCCATGAGAACGGTAACATTCGGCCTCTCCGCCAAAATGGAGCGAATGGGTTGGGCAATATCGGGTCCGGACAGACCGGCAGCGGCTACCTGGTAGAGCAACGGCTGAAACAAATGGTGGTTCTGCCGATCCACAAGCGTCACACGAGCGGTGGGGTGATGGAATATTTGGCAAAAAGTCAGGCCACCAAAGCCCGCGCCCAAAACCAGGATGTGTGGGCCTTCATTCTCCGTCACGATCATGAGTCTTCAGTGAACGCGGCAAAAAAGCAAACGCAACTCATGAATTCGGCTTAGTGGGCCAATAACAGCCGCTTGATTTCATTCAGGCGCGCCGCTGCACTTTTTTTTGCAAGACGGGGAAATTTGCCTCCCAGGGTAATGTAATCATTGTTCCGAGTGAGCATCAGTTTACCTTCCCGGGTCTCAATCACGGTGATTTCGCGTTCGCTCGCCAAAATTTTGATCTCGGTAACTTTAAACAAAATTTCCAGCGCATCCGGCAAAGGTCCAAAACGATCGCGTAGCTCACTCTTCAACTGAGCCAGCGCGATCTTATCGGTCACTTGCGCGAGTCTGCGGTAGATCTCGATTCGCTGTCGAGCATCCATGATATAATCGAAAGGAATGTAAGCGGCCGCCTTCGCCAATTCAGAATCCGAAGTGCGGAGGACGGAGTTCAGGCCGTCGCTTACGGGTTGTTCCGCACTGATGTAAGTCGCAGTTTCGCGGGCAACATGGATATCAGGCTCTTCCGACTTTGGACTTGGAACCTTGGACTTGGAACCTTGGACTCGGGACCCTGGACGTTTCGCACGCATTTCCTCCGCCGGATTCAACGCCAAAAAATCGAACCGCACCTGCACTTCGACGCGCTGTTTGACTTTCTCGCCCTTTAGCGCGCTGACGCTCTGCTTGAGCAATTGACAATACAGATCGAAGCCGACCGCGGCGATGTGCCCGCTCTGCTCCGGTCCAAGCAGATTCCCCGCGCCGCGAATCTCGAGGTCACGCATGGCGATCTTGAAGCCGCTGCCGAGGCTCGAGTATTGTTTTATGGCGCTGATCCGTTTGCGGGCGTCCGTAAGCAGGCCAGCATGACGGGGCAGAAGCAGATAGGCGTGAGCCTGATGTTTGTAACGGCCAACGCGGCCGCGGAGTTGATAGAGCTCGCTCAGACCAAACCGGTCGGCGCGATCGATGATGATCGTGTTGGCGTTCGGGATGTCCAGGCCACTTTCGATGATCGTCGTGGAGAGCAGCACATCCGCCTCACCGTTAACAAATCGGGTCATTACCTCTTCCAGGTCGTCGCTGTGCATTTGTCCGTGGCCGATAACGATTCGAGCGTGCGGCACAAGAGCGCGCAAACGCAATGCGATGGCATCGATGGTATCAACCCGGTTATGGAGGAAGAAAACCTGGCCCTGGCGGTTAAGTTCGCGCTGGATCGCGTCGCGGATGACGCGCTCGTCGTATTGCGTGACGATGGTCTCAACGGGCAACCGATCTTGCGGCGGGGTCACGATGGTGCTCATTTCCCGAGCGCCGGTCAGGGCAAGGTAGAGGGTTCGTGGAATCGGTGTAGCGCTGAGCGTCAGCACATCGACGAGCTGGCGAAGCTGTTTGAATTTTTCCTTTTGCAGCACTCCGAAGCGCTGTTCCTCATCGATGACGACCAGCCCGAGATCTTTGAAGACGATGTCATCCTGCACCAAACGGTGGGTGCCAATGACGATGTCCACGGCGCCCGACGCCAGATCTCTGATGACGCGCTGCTGCTCATGCCGTGTCCGAAAGCGCGAGAGCATCTCGACGCGCAACGGATAATCGGACATTCGCTCGCGAAACGTGTTGAGGTGCTGCTGCGCCAGGACCGTGGTCGGAACAAGAATGGCTACCTGGCGGCCGCCCATGACCGCTTTGAACGCAGCGCGAATCGCCACCTCGGTTTTGCCGTATCCGACGTCGCCGCAGATGAGTCGATCCATTGGCCGGGCCGTTTCCATGTCCGTTTTGGTTTCGAGAATCGCACGGATCTGGTCGGGTGTTTCCTCGTAGAGAAACGAACTCTCGAATTCGCGCTGCCAGGAGGTGTCGGGCGAAAATGCATGGCCGGGCTGGGATTCGCGCGCCGCCTGGATTGTCAGGAGTTCGCCCGCGAGATCACGGATGGCTTGTGTGGCTTGGGCCTTCGTCTTGTTCCAACGCGCGCCGCCGAGAGTGTTCAATGCCGGACGCGCTTTGCCCGCGCCGACGTACTTGCTGACCAGGTGAGCCTCGCGCACCGGCACATAGAGTTTGGGCGGCGGCTGTTCAGGATCACTCGCCGCGTACTCGAGAACCAAACATTCCTGGCCGGACTCGGACGCGGCAACAGAGCCAGAAGTGGCCTTTCTACCCATCGTGGCCGGCAAAACCTTGAGACCAAGATATCGTCCAATGCCATGCTGCAAATGGACGACGTAATCGCCTTCCTCCAGCTCGGCAAAGTCAATGTCCAGAATCGAACGAGTCGTCTGCGCGTGTGGCGACTTCAATCGGCGAGGGCGCTGAACTTTGTAGCGGCCGAAGATTTCCGCGTCCGTGACGGCAACCAATTTCCCTTCTTCATAAATAAAACCACGAGTCAGCGAGCCAAGGTGGGTTGAGATCTGAGGCTTGATGGTGGTGGACAGCGCCTTCGGATCGGCCTCTGGACTCTCGGCGTTCGGAGCTCGCGGCCCAACATCGAAGCCGTACTCCCGCCATATTTCCTTGAATCGTTGGCGTTCGCCGTCGTTATTGCAGAAAACGTGAACATCATAACCCTGGCGCGACCAGCGGTGCAGTTGGATAAAAAATTCCCGCCGTTGCGCTTCGGCAACCTGTGGTGCCGGAGCGTGGTCGACTACCGGCCGAAACGCATCAAGCCCCTGAAACAGGGGCATGTGCGGTGAGTTCCACGCTCGGACGAGTGAAGGCTCCTCAGCGTCATCTGTGATTTCTGTCGTTGGATCGGCAGCCGCTGTAGCGGATCTTGGAGCCGCATCAAGAGATAGATCCGTTCGAAGCAAGCCGGGAGAGGCAGTATCGGAATCACTCACTTCCAAACGGGTTGATCCGTGCTCGTTGAGCCAGTCTAGAAACTGGTCCCAGGAAATAAAGAACGGGTCGTTGGGCGGTATTTGTTCTGCGTACGTAGCGGCCTGCTGAATAAGCAGTTCGGGTTCGCACAGCAAAAAGATTGCGTCGTGAGGCAGATAGTCGAGGAGAGTAGCCAGTTTGTCTCGGACGTTTGAAAGCGAATTCTGCGTTTCGTCCGTAACGATTTTCCTAAGGACTGCCAGTTCTCCTGCCGGGGGAACCGTTGCGCGGACTATTTCCTCTTTGGAAATTTGAGTGATCGGATCGAAATGGCGCAATGATTCCAGTTCGTCGCCAAAAAACTCCAAGCGCACAGGCCAGGGACTTGTGGGCGGGTAGATATCGAGAATGCCGCCGCGCAGGGAGGTTTCGCCCTTCTGGGTGACCTTTGCTTCGGGCTCGTAACCCTGCTGCTGGAGTTGCTCCAGCAATTCCAACGGATCCATTCGGTTTCCACGGTTCAGTTGTCGCGTGCGTTCGCGAAGGGTCTCCGCGCGGAATGTGCGCTGCATAAGCGCAACAACATTGGTGACGATCAACGATGAATGAATCCCGCCGAGGGATAAATTGT
>JBDTOW010000451.1:0-4646 GCA_039933075.1 Verrucomicrobiota bacterium
ACTCATTGCGGATGTTTTGGATCATTTCCTCAGCCGTCGCGGCCTTGGTATTGATGCTCGTCGCCTGCAGGTCGCCCGGAAGGAAGGCGGAACCCCAGTTCAGCGCGCCTCCCGGCGGCAGACCGCCGCCAGGACGGAGTGAAATGTAACCGGGCATGTTTTCGTTCGCGCTGCCCAGTCCATAAAGCGCCCACGCGCCGACGCTCGGCCTGATCAGCCGGGCCGAACCGGTATTCATGAGCACAGTCGCGACATCGTGCGCGGGAATGTCCGTGTGCATCGAACGGATGATTGCCATTTTGTCCACGTGATCGCCCAGCCGGGAAAAAACCTCGCTAACTTCGATCCCAGCCTTCCCGCGCCTGGTGAATTTAAATGGCGATGCCATGGCCACGCCGTTCAAGTCGGGCAGGCTTTGGTCTTCGTATTTTGCCAGCGCCGGTTTTGGGTCCCACGTATCCACTTGCGACGGCGCGCCCTGGGCGAAGATGTGAATGACGTGTTTTGCCTTGTTCGGGAGCTGCGCCGGCTTGACGCCAGTCGAGCTCGTTGCGGCGAGCACCTCGTCAGCGAGAAGACTGGCCAATCCAAGCGCGCCCAGGCCCAGGCCGCAACGGGTCAGAAATTCTCGTCGGGAAGAGAGGGCCTCCTCAGGTCGCATCCGGTTACGGCAAAGGAGAGTGTTCATAAACGCCGGTGAACTGTTATACTAGTCTTATCCAATCAGACGCCAACTCATTAGCGAAGGTAACAAAAAAATGAACGTGTTTTGGCGCACAGCGCCTCCTGGTAGCGCCGATTTGTAATCTGCCGTATCGCCGATTTGTAATCGGCAGAGTCCTCCGAAGGTTCGAGCGCCTTGGCACTTGCCGGCGTTCCGCAGAATGTAATTCTGCGATACAGCAGATTACAAATCTGCGCTAAGCTAAACACTGCGTCCGGATCTTCTCACGATGAACGAGAGTCCCCAAGATCGCGTCCAGAACACGGTCGAGGTGCTTGCCAAGATCCTCTGCGAGGAATCGCAACACGAAATATCCATGCTGCTGCAACAAGGCGTCCTTCCGGCGATCGCGCCGGTACGCTTCGGCATCAGCGAGATGTTGCGCGCCGTCCAATTCGATCACGACGCGGGCTTCCGCGCAAACGAAGTCCACCTCCATCAGTCCCCGGCCATCAAAAGAAATCGGCAATTCCACGTTGAGGCAAAAACGGCCGGTCGTTGCCGGCATGGTTTGCAGACGGCGAAAGAGGAACGCTTCGCTGGCGCTCCGCGCACGCTCTTCACCTTCCGCTTCGGAGGATGGCGAGCGCGCCGCATGCACGAAAAGATTTGCCAAAGGGAGATCCACTCCGTCGCGGATGAGGCGGCGAACACTGGCGGCGTAATCTCTTTTCCATTCGAGATCAATAGGGAGAGGGACTTCGGTAGGCCACCCAGGCAAAGCGCTCGCAGGCAACAGGATGGTGTAGCCGAGTGCTTCATACCCGCGGCACCGCCGGTCGAACATTCTCGCAAGCATGGGAACGTTCAGGTCCGCGTAATCATAAACGCGCACTTCGCGTTTGCCCTCGCGGAGCCGATGCAGCCGTCCGACATACTGAGCAATGGTTCCCCGCCATGAAACGGGCAACGCCAGGAACAGGGTGTCCAATCGCGGATCGTCGAATCCTTCACCAATGTACTTTCCCGTGGCAATAATCACGCGTCCCTCGGTAGCCGGAATTTCCGCGAGACGCGCAAGAGTCTCTCGCAACTCTTTTCTCTTCTGCCCGCCCCGCAATAGCACCAAGTGTGGAATATCTGGCGAAAGGCGTTGAGCCAAAAGCTGCAAATGCTCTGTTCGTTCGGTGAGTAATAGCGGTGAACGTCCTTCTTTGACCGCTCCCAACACATCGGCGCAGATCATGTGGTTTCGCGTGTCGTCGCTCCGCAATCCTTCATACAACTGATGAAATTCGGCGCGCGGATCCGGGTCGGGCGCCTCGGTCGCGCGAAAACCAGTGGGACGGACGAAGACGTGGTGGGTGAAAGGTCGGGCAGCAGCCTGGCTCTTCGCGTCAACGCGATGGCGAACCGGGCCGCACTGCATGAAAATGATCGGGTGATGTCCATCCTTGCGAGCAACCGTTGCGGACAAACCGGTCACAAACTTCGCTTTGGCCCGGCGGGCGACCAACTCAAAGCTCCGGGCGCAAAGATGGTGGCATTCATCCACGATCAGATGGCCGTAATCGCCAACTCGATCATCAACCACCCCTTTGCGAACAAGGCTTTGTATCAGCGCTACGTCCAATGTTCCTGTCAGCTTTTTGCGTCCGCCTCCGAGCCGCCCGATTCTTTTCAACGGCAAACCGAGAAACGAGGATAGGCGTTCGATCCACTGTTCGAGAAGTTGCTGGCGGTGAACCAAAACCAGCGTATTCACGCCGCGCTGAGCAATGAGCCACGCCGCGATCACCGTTTTGCCAAACGCCGTCGTCGCTGCCAGAACGCCGGTTTCGTGTTCGAGCAACGCCTCGGCTGCCGCTTGCTGCTCAGGCCGCAAGGTGCCGCAAAAAGCAACGCTCAGCGGAATGCCGCCGCGGCGTTCATCGCGGAGAACCACTTGGATGTTCAGAGCCTCGAGCAGTTCATGCACCTCCTCCAGACATCCTCGGGGAAGAGCAAAATGCTTCGGATGATCCTCAGCGCAAGCAATGATTCTTGGTTTGTCGTAGGTCGGCAAGCGCATCGATTGCGCCCGATAAAACTCGGGGTTTTGGAACGCGGCCAAACGGAGCAATCGGTTACGCAGTCCGGGCGCGAGGTTTTCTTTGCCGACATAGATTTGATCGCCGAGGATCAGTTCGAGTTTCTCCGGCAATGGACCCTGAATTGGCGATTCCTTTGGACGACGCGACGGTCGTGCTGTCCATGGATTGTCATCGTCCTCTTCCGCCGCCGCGAGACGCACCCCGATAATCCTTCCTTTGGATTCGGCAGCGCGCACAAGGGCTTCGATTCGCCCCCGGCTGATTCGGCGAATCGATGCCAAAAAGGCCCATTGATCTGCGTACGGTTTGAACTGATCATCGACAAAAACGCTATTGCCGAATTGCCTGACGTGTTTCTGTAGTGGGAGGGCGATCAGGTTTCCGAACCCGCCTTTCGGCAACGTGTCCTGATTGGGAAACAGCCGGTCGTAGGAATTTAGGCCAATTTCCGGACGACGTTCCATCGTTTCGGTGAGAATGTGCGAACCCAATTTGCGCGCGAGACTGGCGGGAATGGCTTCTTCAAAGAAAAACCAGACATGTGCTCCGTTGCCAGATCGAGACCGTTCCAGTGCGGCGGACACACCGATCTCATTGCAGGTTTCGAGAAAAACTTCCACATCCTGCTGCCAGCTTTCCCGGTCGAAGTCCACCGCCAAAAAGAAACACGTCTCGTCCCGAAGCATGGGATAGACGCCCATCACAAAATCGCGGCCCTGAGTATCCAGCCCGGAAAGATGCCAGCAGATCACCTCGTCGGTGATCTGAAGAAAGCGCCGATTCGGGCAATCCGCGCATTTGATTCGCGGTTTCTCACAGACTCCGCGCACCCATTCATTGCCGCAAGCCGGTGCATAACCGGTTCTCCCGGTCTTGCGGCTCTCGAAACGGCGCGGATAGACATCTTCCCTCCCTCGAAAAAGCGATCGAAACAACTGTATCTTATCGGTGGGCGGCGAATCTTTTGTGACCGTCGGTGAGCTGTTCAATCGCTCGGTCGTTTGCACGCCGAAGTTATACCATTGCGGCGAAGGCGCTGGCGAATTCCTTTTCGGTGCGACTCGCACGCGAAGTCACCTGCAGGTTTTTCGCTTATTAATGCTCTCCATTTTCTTCCACTCTTTGTTACACACACTCCAGGATCGGCGCGCTCCCGGTCCCTTGACATTTCGGCGGCTTCGAACGAGTACTAATTTCATGATGTGCACTGAAGCGAAATATGAGCAAAAAGTCGCTGGAGCAAACTCGAATCGGAGCGCGTTCACGCTCATTGAGTTGCTGGTGGTGATTGCCATCATCGCCATTTTGGCTTCGTTGCTCCTCCCGGCCCTCGCGAAAGCCAAGGAGAAAGCCAGGGCGGTAAAGTGCGTAAGCAACCAAAAACAAATCGCTCTCGGCTACCTGTTATACGCCGGCGATTTTTCTGAATATTTACCCCTGGCTGCGGACCCAAAGGCCGCTTCTCCCTGTCAATGGTTCTGGGAGATTTCACGCTATATCGCAAAAGAAACCGGCAGCTACTCCAACCTCGTCGCCAAAGACAAAGTGGTCGCCTGTCCTTCCGCCAAACTCAAAAACGCGGTTCCCTTATCCATCCCGGGGAATGAAGCTTATGGCGGCTACGGACAAAACTATTATTACCTCGGTTACATGGAGGAAGCGGACAGGAAAAAAGTAACCCAGGTTACCAAGCCCACCGACACTTGCATGAACGGCGATGGCCTCGACGTCGCTCCCGGACTGAATTGGTGGAACTACGGCTACCTTTATCCACCGTCCATCCCACCCTGGGGCACAATCGGAGTCCGGCCGTACGTCCGGCATGGCAAAGGCGGCAACTATTCCTGGGTGGACGGCCACGTCTCCATGCCGTCGTGGAGAGTCATGTC
>JBDTOW010000452.1:0-4645 GCA_039933075.1 Verrucomicrobiota bacterium
CGACCCATCACTGGACGGTCCCGTCGAAAACGCTCTGGAAATGATCGACAGATTGGCTGAGAGCGAGCGGGTGCAACAGGTTTTCGTCCGCCATGCATTCCGCTACTGGATGGGACGCAACGAAACCATTGACGACGTTGCGACACGAAGCGCAATGCTATCCAGCAGCAACGCGGCCCGCCAAGAAAAACTGAAACGGGCATCAGCAGTGACAGCAGTAACTCGCCGAAAGGTTCCAGGTGGAAAAATTGTATGAGATGAAGTTGACACCACCGACTTCGTTCGAGTAAGAATATTTCCAATCCAGTAGAAATTCTATGAATAACTTCACTCGTTGGCTGACTTTGTCTTTTTTGGCCGTCCTTTCTGTTACCATTAATAATCTGCCTTCTGCACACGCGCAGATCAGCACGGTCCTTTTTCAGGACGATTTTTCCGCGAATACCATCGACTCGAGCAAATACCTTGCGGACGCCCCGTTCTTCGAGGGCGGCGTGGGCGACATTCACGCGGAAGCCACCAATGGCGTCATGCATTTCGTCGGAACGACGAGCCAACAATGGTGGTCCGGCGGCACATTGCGTGTCGTGCCCACTTTTACGGCTTCGGAGGAGACTCCTGTCACTCTCTCGATCGACCGCGTTGCTGAAGCGGGTGTCGGCAGCGCCGCCCGAAGCGCGCTTTGGATCCTTGACGAAACGAAAACAAAATACGTGCTCTTTGCCGAGGTGCGCGGTGAAGGCGGCTGGCACTACAATCGGAACATTGGTGAAAATGGCGACGTACCCACCGGCGGCGGCACGGATATCCTCGCCTTCAATGGAGGCACCTTCGATGACCAGTTATTGCATCGCATGAAGATGGTAGCCAACGGCCAAACCGTGAAACTCTACCTGGATGGCCAGCTCGGTGAGGAGATCAAATTCCCATTTTCCAAGGTCGTCTTCGAGTTTGGCAGCTATGCGCGGGCCAACAACGATACGGCGGACACGACCTGGGACAACCTGAAAATCGAGACCAATTTGAAGACGTCAGTCGTTTTTTCGGACGATTTTGCTTCGAACACCATCGACCCGGCCAAATATCTAGCGGATGCGCCATTCTTTGAGGGGGGCGTGGGTGACATTCACGCCGTAGCCGGGAATGGCGTCATGCAATTCGTGGGGACCACCAGCCAGCAATGGTGGTCGGGCGGTACCCTTCGTATCGTGCCAACTTTTGCGGCGGCTGAGGAGACACCGGTCGCAATCTCGATCGACCGCGTCGCCGAAGCCGGCGTCGGCACCGCCGCTCGCAGTGCGCTCTGGATTCTCGACGAGACGAAGACGAAATACGTGCTCTTTGCCGAGGTGCGCGGTGAAGGTGGCTGGCATTACAACCGGAACATCGGCGAGAACGGCGATGTGCCCACTGGCGGCGGCAACAACATCGCCGCCTTCGACGCCGCAACGTTCGACGATCAGGCCTTGCACCGAATGCAGATCGTGGCCGATGGCAAAACGGTGAAACTGTACCTGGATGGCCAGCTCGGCGAGGAGGTCAAGTTTCCGTTTTCCAAGGTCGTGTTTGAATTCGGCAGTTACGCGCGGGCAAATAACGACACGGCGGACACGACTTGGGATAATGTAAAAGTCGAAACCGTTGTCCGGCAGAGCAGCGTTGTCTTTTCGGACGACTTTTCTTCGAACACCATCGACCCTGCCAAATACGAGGCGGACGCCCCGTTCTTTGAGGGGGGCGTGGGCGATATTCACGCCGTGGCAGGCAATGGTGTGATGCAATTTGTTGGGACCACCAGCCAGCAATGGTGGTCGGGCGGCACTCTCCGAATCGTGCCCACGTTCGCGCCTTCTGACGCGGAAGTGATCACGCTCTCGATCGACCGCGTTGCCGAAGCGGGCGTCGGCAGCGCCGCCCGCAGCGCGCTCTGGATCCTGGACGCGACGAAAACGAAATACGTGCTCTTTGCGGACGTGCGGGGAGAAGGTGGCTGGCATTACAACCGGAATATCGGTGAAAATGGCGACGTGCCAACAGGGGGCGGCACGGACATCGTCGCCTTCAATGGAGGCACCTTCGATGACCAGGGACTGCATCGGATGGGCATGATAGCTGACGGCAAGACTGTGAAGCTGCTCTTGGATGGCATCCAAGGCGAAGAGGTGAAGTTTCCCTTTTCTCCCGTCGTGTTCGAGTTTGGAAGTTACGCGAGAGCCAACAACGATACGGCCGATACGACGTGGGACAATCTAAAGATCGAAACCGCCGGCGGGGCAACGTTTGTGCCCACCGCGGTCAGTGTGCGGGTTGGACAGACTGGTCCGGCGGTGACCGTACGAATTCCGCAAGGTCTGAACTCGCAAAGCCCGGTTCAGTTGCGAGTGGTTAGCAGTGATGCGAGCATTGCCGTGCCCGAGGGCGGCACGGGCGGGACGCTGGCGCTGACGTTCCCTGCTGGAGGCGCGAATACGGCGACCTTCAAAGTACGCGGTGTCGCACTCGGGGGCGCCCAGTTCAGCATCGACGGAGACCTCGCTGGTGGCAATAAGCTGGCCGTGGCCGTCATCTCTGGACCGGCCGTGTTGCTGCAGGAGGATTTCGCCTCAGCCGCGATCGACAGTTCAAAATGGCAAACTTCAAATCGTGCGTTCGAAGTGGGGACCGGAACCTTTACCGTGGCGCAGACGGGTGGCACGCTCCAAATCGATGGCACTGCGGCGACAGATTTTTGGCCCGGCGCCTCGCTGAAAACCGCCAAAAACTACGTCGCAACCAAAGACTTGAACTTGTCTTTCGAGGTTGACCGCGTTTCGATCGAGCAAGCCGGCACGGCCGGTCGGAGCGGGGTATTCATCACCACGGACGACCGGTCTAAGTTTGTGTTCTTCGGCCAGAACGTTGGCGAGACTGGATGGGAAGTGAACGTAAATCCAGGTAGTCCGACGGGCAGCGGCACGGCGCTCTCCGCCTTTGCTGCCATAACCGACACCGGCTCACACAAGATGAAACTTGTTGCCGACGGAACAACCGTGGAAGTTTTTCTCGATGGCAAATCCGGCGGGCTATTCCCGTTTGATGTCACTTCCGGCATTTTCTTCGAAGTGGGCACCTATGCCCGATCGGGAACGGACGGTGACACCGCCAAAGGCGTCTTTGACAATGTGAAGATTGAACATGTGCTTCCGTGCACTTCGGTGTTGCCGCCGAGCGTTTCGATGACCCTCTGCGATACAGGCATTCAGGTAGCGGTCACCATTCCGCAACTGCTTAACGACTCAGCGCCGGTGTCCGTCACGATTACCAGCCGCGATCCGAAGGTGGCGGTTCTCAGTGGCGCCGTGAACGGTGTGCTCACGCTTAACTTCGCCGCGGGCGCTCCGAATACGCAGACCGTTACGCTCACCCCGGTCGGCAAGGGCGCCACAACCTTCGACATCGCGAGCACTCCGGCAGCCTGTGTTGCGGGCACCTTGGCGGTTGATGTGGTCGCGGTCCCGCTGGTGCTGCTCACTGACGATTTCTCGGGTGCGACGCTCGACGCAGCGAAATGGGTAGTGGACAGCACGCCTTTCGACAGCGGCACGGCCACCGCAGAGTCCACGGTCAGTGTGACGAATGGTCAGGCCAAGATTGATGTCACGGCGGAAGCGTCCCTTTGGGCCGGGTTCACGGTCCTGACGAAAGACTCTTATTCAGCGGCGCAGACCACTCCGCTTACTTTCGAGATCGACCGGGCGAATTTGGAATTCGTTCTCACCACCGGCACCGGGTCTGAAGAGCGCACCGGCATTTATGTCAAGAGCGCCACTGGTAACTTCGTCTTTTTCAACGAGTATGTGGCGCATGACGGTCGAAACTTCGGTTGGATTTACAATAAGGTGACCCAACAGGCCGACGACGATGCAACCGGCGTGGGTGTCAACATCGCGGCCTTCGACCCAGCGGCGTTTAACGATGGAAAAAACCATCGAATGAAGATGGTGGCCAACGGTTCGAGTGTTAAGCTCTATCTGGATGATGTGTTCGGCGTTGACGTGCCGTTCCCGTCCACGCAAGGGCTGACTTTCGGGTTCGCCGCTTACGTTGACGAAGCCCTTAACGTCACTCGTGGCTACTTCGACAACGCCAGGATCGCCGGTGGAGAGGGTGTCTGTGTCCCTTCAGCCAGCCTGTCGGCCGCCATCCAGGGTGCCAACATCGTCATCTCCTGGACGGGATCGGGCACGCTCCAGGAAGCCGATGCGTTGACCAGTCCGTCTAGCTGGAAAGATGTCACACCCCCGCCAACGGGGAATTCGTACACCGCTCCTTTGGCCGCGCAAGGGAAGCAGAAATTCTATCGGCTCCGGCAATAAAGTTTCGCGCGGCAGCTTAACCAACCGCTCTGTGTGCCCTCCGAGCACGCCGAGCGGTTCCGGTTTCCGAGCGCGGACACCTGATCTGGCCGATTTACGTAGGACAGGCGTCGTATCTGTTTAGCGTGGGGGACATCGCGCTGCGAGGTCCCCGCCCGCGTCCAGCGGGCGGAACGAACGGTGAGTGGCGTTCGAATCCCGCCCCGAGTTGCGCCGCTGAACGCGGCGCCTGGAGTTTGGACATTTTGACCGGCACCTCCCGGAGGGAGAATCGAGAATAGCCCACCCCT
>JBDTOW010000453.1:0-4612 GCA_039933075.1 Verrucomicrobiota bacterium
AATCGCGATGCCCGCCACTTTAGCCGACGCGGACATCATGCTCACGTCGCTCGGGCATCAACTGGCTGGCGAGACGTTAAAGGCGACCGGAATCGCTGCCTGCCTGATTAAACCGGTCAAACAATCGCTCCTGTTCGATTGCATCGCGACGACCCTTGCGGGTGGGTCGGCGGGCGTCATCCGTCCGACCAAACCTCATTTCGTGGAGCGATCCTCGGTGGATCGTCCCCCGCGCAACGTGCGCATCCTCGTGGCGGAGGACAACACCATCAACCAACAGGTTGCTTTGGGTCAATTGGAGAAACTGGGTTATACCGCGGACACGGTGGCCAATGGTTTGGAATCGCTGGAGGCGCTCCAACGCATTCCCTATGACATCGTACTCATGGATTGCATGATGCCCGAGATGGACGGCTACGAAGCGACAGCGCAAATCCGCCTGCGCGAGCGGCAGCGCGCCGCGGGATTTGAGTCCCGCCGCCCTGTCCATGTCATCGCCATGACCGCCAACGCCATGCAGGGTGACCGCGAAAAATGTCTTGCCGCCGGAATGAACGATTATGTGAGCAAGCCGGTGCGGACGGCGGACCTCAGACGCGCTCTGGAACAGTGGCAATTGGAAAGCGTGGGGATCCCCAAAGCTGCCGGCGCAGCCACCGCAACTGACGGAACGCCGCCAGCCCAGGTGTCCGAAGTGCTGGATCCTCCGCCAGAGCCGCGAAACGGAGCCGAAACTCCAGTCGATCTCGAACGTCTGATCGAGGTTACCTTGGAAAACCCCGATAAGCTCCGGCGGCTCGTTAAGACCTACCTGAAGTCGTCCGACGAGATGATACTCAGCCTCGAGCAGGCGATTCAAAGAGGCGCCATAAAGGAGATTCGCCGCCTGGCTCACAAATGGGGCGGCTCCAGTTCCACGTGCGGCATGATAGCCGTCGTGCCGTTGCTTGGGCAACTTGAGCGGATGGGAGAAGCGGATTACCTGATCCGCGCAATCGAATTGCACGCCGAAACCAGCAAGCAATTGGCTCGCGTCCGCCAGTTCCTGAATGAGTACCTCCAATCCACAGAACTTTTGACGAACGCAGCAACCGTATGAACAAAATTCTTATCACCGAAGACGACCAGCTCATGGCCACGATTTGCCAGGATAAGTTCAGGTCCGAAGGATTCGATGTGGCCGTCGCGAGAGACGGCAACGCTGCGATCCAACAACTCAAGAACAGCCCGCCCGATATTGTCCTGCTCGACTTGATGCTGCCCGAAGTGAACGGAGTCGAAGTGCTTAAATTTATTCGATCGCAAAAGTCCCTTCGAAACCTCCCCGTCATCGTGCTTTCAAACACGCATGTAGGAAACCTCGTGGAAGCTGCCTGGCGTGCGGGGGCCAACCAATGCCTGACCAAATCCGACTGCACGCCCAGACGTCTGGTGGAGGAGGTGCGGAACGCCTTGGCCGCCAGCGCCGCGGGCGCGGGGATCCCTGAGGCTCCCGATACCCGGCCGAACCCAACCAATCAAACAGTTCGCGTCGCTAATAACGGGGACGACTCCCAGGCAAGTTTGCGGCACGAGTTCCAGGTCAGAATGCCGCAACTTCTCGCGGAGTTGCGCCGTCATTTGCAAACACTGGCAAAGATCGAAACCGCTTCCGGCGGACCCTGCCTGCTCGAACTTTATCACACCGTCCTTTCATTAGCCGGCGGCGCGGTTCGAGCCGGCTTCACGCTCGTCGCCCAGATGGCCGGCGCGGTGGAAAAATTGCTGGATGAACTCCGCGCAAAACCAAAAAAAGTGAACCTCTCGACCCTGCGTACGGTCGCACAAGCCGTTGATTTCCTGGAGGTGTTGCTGGAACACGCCGGCCATTCGCACAACCCAATCATTGCCTCTCCCATAATCCTCGTTTTGGATGATGACTCCATTTCCCGCGAAATAGTCTGCACGGCGCTCGAAAAAGTCGACCTTCGGGCCATCAGTTTGGGGGATTCCGGCCTCGCCTTGAAACTCATGGAAGAAAATCGTTTTGATTTGATCTTCCTCGACGTGGACATGCCCGGTTTGAACGGATACGAGGTTTGCCAGAAGATCCGCGCAACTAGTGCCAACGCGAAGACACCTGTCGTGTTCGTGACGGCGCTCACAGATTTTGAAACGCGCGCCCAGTCTGCTCTAAGCGGCGGAACCGACGTTATCGCGAAGCCCATTGTGCTCATCGAACTGGCTGTCAAAGCCATGATCCACTTGCTCCGCGCCCAGTTGGGAACTGCTCCTGTCCTCTGAGTTATGAACCCCGGCACCGCCTGGTCCAACAACCGTGTTTTGGTGATTGATGACAATCCCGCAATCCATGAGGACTTCAGGAAAATTCTCGGTTCTGGTTCCCTCTACTCTTCCGCACTAGACGAAGTGGAGACGACAATGTTTGGCGACTCGCGTCCGGCTGGGGCGCACGTGTGCTTCGAGATCGCCTCGGCCTCTCAAGGCGCTGAAGGGCTGGAGATGATGCACCAAGCCTTGACGGCTGACCTCCCCTATGCAATTGCCTTTGTGGACATGCGCATGCCGCCCGGTTGGGATGGCTTGGCGACGGTCACCCGTCTTTGGAAGGCTGATCCCGAGTTGCAAGTCGTCATCTGCACGGCTTATTCGGATTACTCGTGGGAAGAAATGCACCGTGCGCTCGGTCATTCCGACAACTTCGTTATCCTTAAAAAACCGTTCGACGTCGTCGAGGTGCTCCAACTGGCTCACGCTCTGACCAAGAAATGGAGTCTGAACCAGCAGGCAAAAGGCAGGCTGTCCGAACTGGATAATCTGGTTCGCGAAAAAACGCAGCAATTGCAATCAGCCAATCACGTTCTCCAGGCGGAGATCGTTGAGGGCAATCGGGCGGCGGCCCAGATTCATAAACAGGCCGCATTGCTCGACCTGGCGCAGGACGCCATCTGCGTGACCGACATGGAACGACGCATCCGGTATTGGAACAAAGGCGCGGAACACCTTTATGGCTGGGCAGCGGCGGAAGCGGCGGGCAATAAGGCGGACGAACTATTGTTTCGCGACGACTTATCCTCCGTGAAAAAAGCCATCGAGACTTTAGTGCGGAAGGGAGAGTGGAAAGGCGAGATGAGCCACGCGACCAAGGCTGGTCGAGCGGTCGTTGTGAGCGGCCGGTGGACCCTGGTCCTCGATCGCGAAGGCAAGCCCGAATCCATCCTCATGTTGAATACGGATCTCACCGAAAAGAAGACGTTCGAAGCACATTCCTTGCGCGCCCAACGCCTGGAAAGCATTGGTACCCTGGCCAGCGGAATCTCTCATGACCTGAACAATATTTTCGCCCCGATAATGATGGCAGTGCCCATGCTCCGCTGGGGTCTGCCGCCAGAGGAGCGCGAGAAGATAATCAGCACAGTTGAAGCGAGCGCCAAGCGCGGGGCTGAACTGGTCAAGCAACTACTGAGTTTCGGCCGCGGAGTTGAAGGCAAACGCGTGCTGATCCAAGCGAAACACCTGGTCAACGAAATGGTGCAGATCGCACAACAGACGTTTCCCAAAATCATTTCAGTGAAGTCGGAAGTGCCGGAAGGTATTTGGCCGGTGTTGGTTGATTCCACCCAACTACATCAGGTGCTGCTCAATTTGTGCGTCAATGCGCGGGACGCCATGCCGGAAGGCGGGGCTTTGTTGGTGAAGCTGGAAAACATCCGGCTGGACGAGGATTACGTGAACATGCATCCGGAAGCTACTCCCGGGCCTTGGGTGCGGCTTCGGGTGTCAGACACCGGCACTGGAATCCCTTCCGAGATCATCGATAAAATCTTCGAGCCATTCTTTACCACGAAAGGCCCGGGCAAGGGCACAGGCTTGGGCTTGTCCACCGTTTTGAGCATCGTCAAAAGCCATGGCGGTTTCGTAGATATCCGCAGCCAGGCGGGTAAGGGGACGACGTTCGAGGTTTATCTGCCGGCAACACCGGCGGAACGAATTCAGGCCGTTGAACCGGTCCTGGCCGCGACGCTCAGGGGGCACTCTGAGTGCATCCTGGTCGTGGATGACGAACCCCTGATTCGTGAAATCACACAAAAGACGTTGGAAAGGTACGGCTACCGGGTGTTTCTGGCCGCGGATGGAGCGGAGGCGCTGGCCGTGTATGCGAAGCATCGAATTGAAATCCAAGCGGTAATGATTGATATGACGATGCCGTGGCTGGATGGGTTAAGCACGATTCGCGCCCTCAAGAAGATGAACCCAGCCGTTAAAGTCATCGCTTCCAGCGGGGACGGGAGTACGGACTGGCGAAGCGAGAAACTAGCCCAGCTCAATGAACTGGGTGTCACCACATTTTTGGCGAAGCCGTTCCATGCCGATAAGCTTCTCGTTAGCTTGCAAGAAATCATTTGTCCGGTTGGAGCCGTTCTGTCAGCAGACACCTAGTTGCGCTCGAATTACCGCTCCCGATCAATTGACCGGACATTGAATCGTGCGAACCAAGTCCCTATGAAATCAAATTCAGCCATTGGCAAAATTATCTCTGGTGTCGGAAATTTGATCATCCATTTCCGGCGAGAGGCTCTATTCGCCGGGTTGATGCTGCTTGTCGCAAGCG
>JBDTOW010000454.1:0-4610 GCA_039933075.1 Verrucomicrobiota bacterium
GTAGACGATCCACTTCAAAACGTTGCCGAGTCCGTCTGTGGGCAGCGAGACTTTCGGCGCCGGGATTTGCGACGAGGGCTTGCCCGACGCGGCGCCATTTACTCCGCTTTTTTCACTACCAGCATTTCTCTGTTCGCCCTGATTATCGTGCTGGTCAGCGGACGCTTGTTTGTCGGAGCTACGGTCATTGATGCGAGGCTCGCCTTTCCCGCCACCTTGACCTGGTGGTGATTCACTGGTTTGTGTGCGGTTGTCCCCAAGCGGCCGGCCCTTACCTTCGCCAGCAGAATCGCGAAGAAGCGCGTGATCGGAAGCCTGCTGCGGTGGCGAACCGACTCGGCCAACTAATGCCGGCAACGAATAGACAGCATCCGGGCGAGGTAGCAGTATGCAAATAAAGAGAATCGCTGCAGCCAATCCGGTTCCCAGTCCGACCCAGGTTGCGGCGATCGACGACGGCATTTGAAGGTTTCGCTGGCGCAGATAACGCCGCAGACCGAGAAAACTTGTGGTCAGGAGCAGGCCAAGGGCCGACGCGACATAAACCCACAAAAGCAGGAAAGCCCGTTCTCTGCGAAGCGTGTCGCTGGCTGGCAATAATGCTTGTCCGACTCCAAACAAAGGCAGCGCTGCCAAAGAGAAGTAAACAACCCAGAGTCCCGGAGCGTGCGGCTTCCTTTCGCTCTTGGAATGATTCTTCGACGATCGCTGAGACAAAGAGGCTGCGACGTTCGGCAAGGTTCTTGTTCCTTTATACGGATCGCGCGGACGTTCAGCGTGTGCTGAAAGTTTTTTCGCTGAAGTTTTCTCGGTGGTTGGTCTTCTTACTCCGGCAACTTGCAGCAAACCCTCACCCGACGCGTCCTCGTTGTCGTCGACCAGCGTGCAATCCCAGGTCAATTTGCTGGCGCACCACCAAATGACGGCCAGGAGGAATAAGGTCCCGACGGCGGAATCGACGAACCTCAAGATCCACAACGCTGTGACTGCAGCCAGCGCTCCGCCATAGAGAGTCGCGTATTGGCCTCCCTGTTCAATCGAGATTCGAGACACCAAAACCGAGGCCAAAACAAACCAGAAGAGCACCCAACGCAACTTTGCTTCGTGCTCGCCACTGCAGACGAGTCCGAGCAGGAAGAACATGAGGCTGCCGACCAATGCCATAATGAGCACCGGGGCGATCGCGATGGCCAGATAATCAGCCAGTGTTTTCTGCTGTTTGGTTAGCGCCACGTCCGGTCAATTCACCGCATCAGATGTTCGGCGCAGAGGCGCGCGAGTGTCGTTTCGTTGTCGACGCGTCTGACGTCGACCCCGGCCGCCAGCAGCCAACTGGCCCAATCGGGACGTTGCGCCCAGTCGGGAGTTTCGGCTTCATCGAACACGACGAGGAGCGCTGTTACGGCGTAGCCTCGGCGATGAAGGTTGCCCAGGGCAACCGCGGTTTCCTCCGACACTTCGGTCAACACTGCCACGGCCGTTGTGTTGCGCGGCAACCGGCCATCGATCTCCACGACGAGCTGCGAGAAGGTCAAACCATCGGTCAGTTCAACTCGCGCCAATGTTTCCAGGATTCGTATCAACTGATCTGGACGCCGTCGTGTTTCAATCATTAACGGTTGCAACCGGTCGCTCCGCTCGCCCATACCGACGTTTGTCCGCGCGGCGTAGCGGGTGAGAAATTCTTGGCCCCAACCTTCCTCGCGAATTCGATCCGCGGCGTCCCGGCCATTCGTGACGAAACCGACGGGCTGACTGAGTTGATGAACGGTGTTGGCGAGTGAGGCGACGGTGGTTATTGCCAATTCCGCACGATAGTGCTCGCCCGGCGCGTGGAAGCTGCCCCGATGAAAATCGAGCAGTATCGTGATCCCTGCGACACACGAAGGTTCGTAGGACTTGCTTTGAAGCTGGCCGATGCGAGCGGTGGCCCGCCAGTGAATCCGGTTCAGCGGATCGCCATCCTGGTATGGCCGAACGCCATTAATACGTGTTGGATCCTCGAAAAGACGATGGGTCAGTCGCACGTCGCCGATTGGCCTGCGCGAAGTCAGGTCGTAACCTTCGAGCGGGACAACCTTTGGGTAGACGAGCACGAAGTGCGGCTCGGTGACAACTCGATATCGGCGGTGGAGCCCAAACAAATCGCCGCTTTCCAACAGCAATGGGCCAATCTGATAATAACCGCGCATCAGGAAACTGATCTCATAACGCAGTCTCTTTTCGCCACCCGGCGACAATCTGGTAATGCTAAGACGCGGACCCTTCGCGCGAATTCGTGGAGGATTCTGCGTCAACGCCGCGAGCGGCAACGAATCCTCGAGCAGCAACCAGGGGACCGGCAGCTTACCGTCGTTGCGAACCGTCACACTGACCTCGATGCTCTCTCCAATCTGCGCTGAATCAGCACTGCAATGGCGGGTTGCGGAAAGTTTTTCCACCCATTGACGCGACAAATAACGACTGAGCAACAGCACGCCCAGCAAGACATACATCGCGTAGACGAGTAATCCGAGCTGCAGGACGATTCCTGCGATCAACAGCGCCAGCGCACCCATCAGCCATCTCATGTCGTCTTACCTCCGGCCGGTATCGTGGGCACGGGGATCTGATTGAGGATCTCGTTGAGAACACTGTTTGCTGTCACTTTGCGCAGCCGATATTCGGGCCGCACGATCAAGCGATGCGTCAGCACGGCGGGCGCGATTTCCTTAACGTGGTCGGGCAGGACGAAATCATAGCCTTGGATTGCCGCCAGAGCCTGCGCCGCGCGGAAAACGGCCATCGACGCGCGTGGGCTTCCTCCCAGCAAGATGGCAGTGTGTTCACGCGTGGCCCGAATGAGTTGCAGGAGGTAATCGCGCACTTTTGGGTCGACGTGAATCTCGCGGACCGCCGATTGACATTCGATCACTTCCTGCGCCGTCACCGCCGCCTCGAGAGTCTCGATCGGATGGCCGTGTTGCAACCGGTCGATCATCCAGCCTTCTTCTTCGAGCGTGGGGTAACCCAGGCTCAGTCGGATCAAAAACCGATCGATTTGCGCTTCAGGCAACGGAAAAGTTCCTTCGTGATCGATTGGATTTTGGGTCGCGAGAATGAGGAAAGGCCGTTCGAGCTGGTAGTTGGTTCCGTCTACCGTCACTTTTCCTTCGGCCATTGCTTCCAGCAGCGCGGCCTGGGTCCGCGGTGTGGTGCGGTTGATTTCGTCGGCCAGGACGATCTGCGCGAAGAGTGGACCGGCGCGAAACTCGAAGTCCGTGGTCTTTGGGTTGAAGACGGAAGCGCCGGTGATGTCGTTTGGCAACAGATCGGGCGTGCATTGGATCCGCTTGAAGGTGCCGCCGACGCTCTGCGCGATCGCTCGAGCCAGCATCGTTTTGGCGACCCCTGGCACATCTTCCAGCAGGATGTGGCCTTCGGAAAAATACGCGACCATGGCCACGATTATCTTGTCGCGTTTGCCGATGATCACTTTCTCAACATTGTCGATTATCCGATTCGCCGTCTGCGACACAGGCGAGCTTTTTTCGTTGGCAGACCGGGGGAGAGGGGGGGCGATCGGGGGATGATTCGGTTCGGCGAAGGGAAGCGGGATGTTGTGCTTTGGGATTTTGATTGTCGGCGCGCCTGGGTCGGACAGCTCTGTGAGCTTCCCACACGCCGGGCATTGAACTTTCTGTCCCGCCATCTCAACGGGGAACTCGATGTGCTGGGAGCAGTGGGTGCAAGGACAACGGAGCATAATCGTGAACGTAATATTAGTATAATGAAGCCGAAGCTTGAGTCGATAAATTACTACTAGGGGTCGGTTCTTGATATTGACAACTGATTCGACCCGAGCCATTCTCCCGTCATGGCCCGCAAGCTGAGAGTCGAGTATCCGGGGGCGATTTACCACGTCATGAATCGCGGCGACCGACGCGAGCCAATCTTCAAGAACGAGGCGGATCGCCAACGCTTCCTCGCGACGTTGGCCGAGGTGTGCGCCAAGACGGGCTGGCAAGTTCATGCCTACGTTCTCATGCCCAATCATTTTCATCTGGTGGTCGAGACTCCCCAGCCCAATCTGGTCGCCGGCATGAAATGGTTTCTAGGCACATACACCAACCGGTTCAACCGGCGGCACAAGCTGTTCGGGCATCTTTTCTCCGGTCGCTACAAGTCGCTCGTCGTCGATGCGTCGGGCCATGGCTATCTCAAGAGCGTCTGCGACTACGTTCACCTCAATCCGGAACGGGCGAAGCTGGTGGCGGCGGAGCAGCCCGTGAAGAGTTTTGTCTGGAGCAGTTGGCCGGCTTATCTGGCGCCGTTGCGGCGACCGCCCTGGCTGCGCGTGGACCGGTTGCTCGGCGAGTACGGCATTCCGAAGGACAGCGCTGCGGGGCGGCAGCGGTTGGAGCGGGCGTTGGAAGAACGGCGCGGGGCGGAGGAGGGCGGGGAATTCAAGCCGATCCGGCGCGGTTGGTGCCTGGGCGATGAGACGTTTCGCAAGGAGTTGCTGAGCCAGATGAGCGAGCGACTGGGGGCGGAGCATTACGGCGAGGAGCGGGCGGAGACGGAAGCAACAAAAGCCGAACGGATCATCATGGAGGAATTGAAGCGGCGGA
>JBDTOW010000455.1:0-4600 GCA_039933075.1 Verrucomicrobiota bacterium
CAGAACACCCCGGATGCCGAAGCGCATCAGCATGTAGTCGAAGCCAGCCAGAGCCGCAAAAGCCAGACCATTGAGCCGCATGAGCGTGTCCTGAGTCGCAGCCTGTAACGAGGCTGCCGTAGCCGGAAATAAGACGAAGAGGAAATAGATGCTCGGGCCGGCCGCGTAAACAATGTCGGAAGTCACGGCTGTAACACCGCCGAGAATATACAGAGCACTATAGAGGAGCGCCTTTTCGGGAGGGATGCGGCGAGCCGTAATGGCAAAATAACCAAGGATCGCTCCAAACACACCGAGATACCGTTTGGCGCCCCAGGTCTCAGCGCCCAAAGCCCGGCCAGAGATACCCCCCGTAAATTTGGCAGTGACCGCCACCACAATTGCCAAGACGATTAAGGGGTAAGCCAACGCGCGAATATGCAGGAACCGCGTTTGCTTGTTCATCGCGCGGTCCAGCATGGCAAAGCAAAAGCTAAACGCTGCCATGACGACGCCCAGACTCGGCTGGCCGGGAAGGAAAAAGACGATGATCCATGCGTTCCACGCAAACAGCATGAACGGGTAGTGCCAGCGGACAATCAATGGAAAAGACAATAGGAACAACATCATGCTCAGAAGCGCGTAGCTCGTGAACTCAGTCGGTGTCGCTAACAGATAGCCGATCAGAATCGCCACTGGCACAAGAATGCAGTACAGAACGAGCCAATGGGGTAAGCCAAATTGCTTAAACATTTCTGGTGATTTTAGAGTAAAGATTGAGATAATGCATAGCCATTTTTTCGTTCGAGAACTCTTTCCGGACCCGGTCCCGGCCGCGTTCGCCAGCTTCCCGGCGAACGGTTGGCTGGCGGAGCAAATCAGCGATAAGGTGAGCAGCTTGCATCCATTCCCCGACCTCAAAGAGCCAACCGGTTCGACCGTGCTGGACGATCTCGGGTATGCCTCCAACCGTCGTCGCGACGATCGGCACACTGGCCAAACCTGCTTCGCACAAAACCAAACCAAACGGTTCGAAATCAGAGGAGGGACAAATCAGGAGGTCTATGTTTTCCAGGAAACTTAGCGGATTACTCACCCAACCGCACCAATGCACGCGTGACCACCATTTCCGTTGATCGAACTTACGCCGAATGTCTTCCAGCATTCGATCACCCGCATCGTCAAGGACGGAACCTGCCAGGAAAAGTTCCCACAAACCTGGAGAAAGCTTGTCCAAATTATCGACGATTTCGAACATGCCCCGCAGCCCTTTGCGCTCAGAGAACGCCCCAAGAAAACCCAAACGAGCGACCCCGGTGCAGGGAAGTCGGGTAATGCTGGACTCAGTCGGAATTCCATTATGGATCATCACCAGTTTCTCAGAAACATAGCCCGCTTCCAGGCAAGCCTTCCGGACCGCATCGGACACGCAAATCAACCGATGGAGTCCCCACTGGACAGACCAACGCATCAGAAGCTGTCTCTTCGACGAAATAAAGCTTGCTTGTGGATGATCGTGCAAGGTTCCCACAGTGGGAAGTTGCGCAATGGTGCCCGCAAGTCCCGTGAGTTCCCAATCACGAGCTGTCCATCCGTGCAAAATATCAAACGGCGTTTGACGGTTGAAGCTCACAATGGACTGCGCCTGTTGCCACAAAGTTCTCACAGAGAATTTCTGATTGCTGTTGATGTAGAATTTGGTCATCGCTGCGGGAATTAATTTTTCCACTTGAGTGCCTCGAACCACGACAACAGAAGTCGAGCAATGTGTTTTTGCCAGCGCTTCCAGAAAGTATCCGAGGAGCTTTTGCGCGCCGGCAAAATATTGGGAGTCGCTGTGGATGATCAGGAGACGCATGGGAGTGCTAAAGACGCTCAGCCAATTGTTTCAAGCGAACCGACCAGACGTGCTCATTCAGCACCCGGCATCGAGCCGCCGCACCGATACGTGTTGTCCGCTCCAGATTGCCCGACAACTCTCGGCCGAGCCGGGAGGCCTCCCAAATACTGCGGTAGGTAAGGACTTCTCGTCCCACATCGAAAACGGCCGCCACATCTTCGTTGTATTCTGTCAGGTAGCAGCATCCATATCCGGGAAACTCGATATCGCGAAACTTCAAGTAGCTGCCCAGGCGCCCTTGCTCGTCACGCCCTTGATTTAGTCCGAGAAGAATCTGACAACCCCGCAAATATTCATAAAATTCTGCCCCGTCCAACGCCCCTTTCGCCTGCCGCCGGACCATGGGCCACAACAGACGCCGCGTGATTTTCTCGCTAAGGCCCCGTCGGAACAAGACCTTGACCCAGTCGGTGGATTTGCGCGCAGGGTTGTGAAACGGATTGGACGAAGGTTCGATCCATTCGTATCCGCGAACATCGACGCGGCACCCGAGCAACCGTAACAGCCCCAACTGAGTGATTCGATTTGTAGTTGGCAGGCCAATGAAAGCGAGACTGCGATCCGGCGCAACGCAACTGAGCGCCGGCAGGAAGTCGGGATTAAGCGCATACGGCAGGCAAACGCAGGGAACCCCCAGTGCCTGATAGCTCCGTATTGCGGCGTGTTCAGGGAACCAATTTAGAGAAACAACACGCGCCAGCCCTTCAATCTCGGAAAACCGATGAGTGCTGTCACAGTAAAAATTGATCCATGGAATTCCAAATTGAATTGTCTGCCTGACGATTTCCGGTTCCACGTCGTTTGCAAAGCAGTAAGAGAGGACGACGTCCAGACCGTGGCTCCGCTGTGCTTTTTTGATCTGTTCCAAGAGCTGCTCACTCGTGCGAGTCCGTTCCGCTGTCCGGGAGAACTCGCCATTACCGGGGCTGGAACTGGATCGAGCCCAACTAAAATCGACCTTTTGCGGGGTGAATAAGGTAGCCGCTGAGCCACGCACGCCATCGTAGAAATGTCGCTGCCAGAGCTGCCGATAGTGTCCCGCCCGCGCGTGACAGTCTGGCACGATAGCAAACACTGTCTGAAATGTCTTCACGCCATCCCGTTCTTCCGAGTTGAACCGCGAGTGGTTTTATAGAAGAACTCTAACTCTGAATTAACGGGATATTCCATTGCGAAACAATTTCCAATGATTCCGCCGCGATAAAATTTGAATATTTAAAGCATTCATGTTGTCGGCAATCATAATCAATTTTTTCCAGTGCGTCGCGGCGCAGACGATACAGTATATAGCCGTATTCGCGTAAAAGCTCGTTGGCATTAGCCAGCGTCTCGTGAGCGTCCAGCCAGGTGCCCCCGTACTCAAACTGAACCATCGAGATTTTCCGTGCTTTGAAACTTGAGATCATGCCACGCAGCACGGCCATCTCATATCCTTCCGTGTCCACTTTTACGAAATCAATATGTTCCAACCGATTCTTCTCACGAACGGCATCCACGGTTGTAAGACGCGCTTCGACGATATTTTTTGCGCTCAAGCCGATCGATCTCTCCCGCGACACAAAGGACGAAAGCCCGGAGTTCTCCCCGTGATCATGGAACGACAGGCTCCCCTCCCGATCTCCAATGCCAGTTTCCAAAAGCTTCACTTGGGAATGGCCAGAGTAGCGCTTTTTCAAGTTGGCGAAGGTAGCGGGCGAAGCTTCGAATGCATAAACTTTGCAAATGGGATTCACTGCCAGAACCAGAGAACTCCAATCGCCGAGATTTGCCCCGATATCGAAGACGACCCGAAGCTTGGGAGCGACCTTCCGAATCAGGAATGCCTCGCCGTTCGTGCTTTGATCGCCGTTGTTCCAGTTCTCCGCGAGGTCAATATAGCGGCTTAGCCTGCGGTGCGTTCGTCGCAAAAGACCATGCACCGGACTTTTTGCCAGAAGCAGTGCGAACTTTGTTCTGCTATCCATGACTTTTGACGGGCCTATTAATCACGAAGCCGAAGTGATTCATTTCGGGAAAAGCAAAGGTAGAAAAAGGCGCGCTCCAAAGCGGAAATCGAGCGACTCGCATGCTGGCTTCATCGTGACTCGTCGTGATGAGAGGTAGTCACCGTGCCACATCTACACACGGACGGGGTGAGCTCTCCAACTTAGCCTTAAAAACCATGCACCGGATCATCCACCGCCCCAGAAGCGGACTCAGGAGCATGGATATCATCAACCACACGAGAAATGCCCTCCAAGAGAATAGAGCTGCTAAAACGCTTCCCAACGTTTTCAATCCCGCCACGACTGCCATTACCCGAACCATCCCTGCACTGTTATGTTGGCCTTGCAGAAGTAAATAATAGAACTGGTTGGCCTGGACAGTAATGGCAGCCATTCCGGTAGGCATCAGAAGCGACATGCTCGGCGAGTAGCGCTCAGCAATCAACCATCCAATAAGATTCGGGCCGACCACCGCTAAGAGTGACAACGCCACCGTCGCGATTGCCAGGAAGATTAGGGTTACATAATCGCAGAATCGAGCCAGCTTTCTCCAATCGTCCGTCGTCCTGGCAGCGTCCGCCTGTCGGAAAGTTGATGGAAACACCAACTGGATAAGCCCCGCAGATACCAAGTTCGGCAAGATGCCGGCGACGTTGGACGCCAGAGCGAATATTCCCGCTCGTTCCTCTCCAAAAAAATGAAAGACCACCCACCGATCGGCGCTCAACAGCAGCCA
>JBDTOW010000456.1:0-4590 GCA_039933075.1 Verrucomicrobiota bacterium
AAACACCGGCGTTGCCTCCGGTGTCGGTGGCTCTCACCTGCACCGTGAAACGTCCGCCGTTTTCCGCGGCCGACGGTGCCGCCACCTCCAGGTTGAAGGGAAACGAGGTGCGAGTCTGCGTCACCTGACCATTCACCAGAAGTTCTACGCTGGCGGACTGGACATCGTCGCGGACGGTGGCATTGATCGGAACGGGCGTTCCTTCGACCACTTGCATGCCTGGCTTGGTCAGGTCCGCATCCACGATACCCGACGAAAGCGAAACTGTCGGCGGCTGGCCTTGGCCGTCATAAGAGAGATAATTGACCATCACCAATCCGTTGGAACCACAAGCGACATAGGCGACACCTTGGGCAATGCTGACACCCAGCGGCGGTGCGGGCAGGTTGAGGCTGGTGACCAAAACATAGGTCTGAGCTGGATCGGACACATTCATCACATCGAGTCGATTAACCACGACGACAGCGCTCCCGAACCCGTTTGTCAGCGAGCCGATCAACAATCCAAGGCCGGAACCGTTCAGGGCTATACCGTTCCCCGGCGCCGACTCGGCAGGCAGCACCCCCGTCCCGCTGATGAGCTGGGGTGCATCCGGATTTGAAACATCCACCGTCGCGTAGCCACCTCCGCCCACACCAGCCTGAAGCAACGTGAGATAAGCGATCCCGTTGCCAACCGCGGGCTGGTTTAACGTCGACCGAACAAACGGCGCCCCAACCGCGAGCTGACCTCGCAGTTTCATCGTTCCACCGCTGACATCAACCAACCGCAGGTGGGAGGTTTGATCGGTGAGGTAGAGCATTGTTCCCTCGCGCGTCATCCCTACGATTGACCCTGGCAAGGCCAGCGGTAGCTGCGCTTCCCGGGAGAGCAGGTCCACCGCCAGCAGAAAAGTGCCTGAGACGGCATACGCCACTCCGTTTACCACTTCGACATGTTCAACATTCGTGAAACACGTGCTTAGCAATCTCGGTGACGCGGGATCAGCAATGTCAATGAGGTGCAGGCCGCCAGCCCCCGCCGCGACCGCGGCAATCCTCAGATCAAAATCCACCGCTACATCCGTTGCATCGCCCGGTAACGGCAGTTGATTCAGAAAAATTGGCTGCGTCGGCTTGCCGACGTCGATCATCGCCAAACCGCCGGTGCCTGCTGCCACCACAGCCACAGGATTCTCACCGTTGGCAGAGGAAGGGACCACCACGACTGCCTTGGCTTCGCCTTGCAGCATTACTTGCCCGACAATTCCCAGTGGCAACGCCCGTCCCCCGAAAGGGTCCAGCCCCTGGCTGATCGCGGCAAAATCATCTACTCCATCGCCGTCCGCGTCTGCCTTGTTTGGGTTGGTGCCGATGGCAAACTCTATGTCGTCAGGCAAACCGTCGTAATCACTGTCTGGTTCGGTCGATCCCCTGAAGACCATCGTGTCCACGAGCAAAGTGCGTTGGCCAGATACCTCCGTCGAATCGGTTTCATGGCCGACCAGCCCAGTGACGGGGTCGAAGATGACCAGGTGGTAAAATACCTGCGACGGCAGGAAAAATTCAAAGTTCCCCTTGTCATCACTTTTGGCGCGCAGCGGCGGGGTTCCGGGAAAATCGGGCGATTCAATGGCGACAAAGTCGTCGCCCCAGTCCGCCTGCACGGGCGAGTTGAGACCTGTGCCAACGAACGAAACGCGCACGACGGGCGTCTGCGGGTCGTTGGTTGTGATTTCGATCAGCGCGCGGCGCAGGCCGGGTTGATCGGCCTGGAAACTGCCGCCGAAAGTGAAGCTCTGGCCGTGCGCCAGTTGAATCGGCTGGCTCGCCAGGTTGGCGGGCACGCCCCTGAGCGTGAACGCGCCGGCACCCTGGACGAACGAGATGGCAGTGATGCGGAGCGCCGTTTGGCCAGCGTTGGTGACGCGAAAAATCTCGGGCAACGCAATCGCGGCGGTGCCGGGAACCGCGCCGCCGAGGTTGTTGTTGCCAACCAGTTCCACCTGCGCCGTCGGCGCGCTGGCGTAAGCGGTCGCGGTGATCGGAATGCTCAGGAGCGGCATCGAGGCCGCGTCGCTGGTGAGCTGGAGCGTGTCGCTGGCCGCGCCGCCGGCCAAAGGATCGAAGCGAACTGTCAGGGTGACCGAGCGGCCGGCCGTGATGGGTTGACCCAGGATGGCGCTGGCGTTGAGGACGGCAAAGCCTTCCGTGCCAGCGAGGAAACTGGCGGCGTTCAGTGTGAGCGGGCCATAGCCGGAGTTCAAAATCGTGAACGGCAGGTCGATGAAATCTCCGCCCGAACCATCAGCGGCAATTTCCCCGGAGATCTCCAAGGCCTCGTCAGCTTCACCGAAGAACGAGTTGTCCTCTTGGAAGACGGAGATTTCAGGAACAGTCGGCGGCGGATCCATGGGATTGTTTTCGCGGATGCCGGTGGAGCTGTGACCGAGGTTGAACGTTTTCCGGTATTGACTCAACTCGGCCAGCAACAGTGGCTCATTCCTGGTAACCGATAGCGGCCCGGTGCGCGTGCCGGTGACACCTACCGCCGCCTTCAGGAGTCCAATGTTGCCCGGCGCGAACAGGAGAAAGGGATCGGAGCTTTGTCCGGTTTGCATGATGTCGAACGGAATGCAATTGCCCGTCGAGGGACGGCACAGAGCGGTGCCGACTTTTCGGTCGTTGGTGTACGCGTCGAGCAAGCCCAGGGTGTGCCCGATTTCGTGACTTACGCTGGTCGCGACGTAGGCCGCGAAGTTGTCCGGGCCGGAGTAATCGACGTTTAGCCCCACGCTCAGGCTGATCTGGTTGGTCGCATTGACGTTCAAAGCTTCCGCCAACGCCCAAAACTTCGCCCCGAGCGGCAATTTTGGATCGGGGAGTAGCCTCCGCAAGGTCGCCACGTCTTGACCAACGGCCCCCACCCCGTAAACCGGCCTACCCGGGGACGCCGTCCCATACCCACGGCCATCGCCGAGCGTGACAAACACATCGGTCCATTGGCAATTGATGGTCGCGCCGGTATCCACAAACTGGATGGCATTGGGCGAGACATTTACCGGATCGAACTGCTGCGCTACCAGGACAGGCAACTTGTTCGCTTCGGTGTCGATCAAGGCATCAAGCGCCGCAAGCTGCACGGAGTCGAAGTCGTCATCCGGTGAACCCGAGATCCCGTCGATTCCAATCAAGTTCCGATTTTCGGGCATGAAGCCCAGGAACATTTGCTGAAACACGCCGCCCGCCCTCACCCATCTTTTATAGAAAACATCATCGGACGTCCCCAGTCTGAGATCCAAACCATCCAGGTAGTTGGTGGCCCCGCCCGAAACAAAGTTTAGGCTGTCTTCAAAAAATCTGGTTCCGCCGGGGCCGTTCACCGAACGCGTGACCACGACCGGCGGCAAACCCGGCGTGCTAGCGCTGAATTCGTAAATGGGAAAGATAAAGCCGGCGGGCGGCGGATAGGGCGGGCGGGCTGTGATATTGCGCAGGCTCAGGATCACGCGTTTCATTTCCGCTTTGTAGCCGTCCAGGTTGAGATCGATCAGCGTCGGATCAATGCCATGGCCGAGGAGCGTCAATTTGCCCACCACCGTATCGTAGCCATCGTCCACCTGGATCGACATATCCTGTTTGAATTCCCCGGCCGCGTGCGGATCGAATTCCCATTGGAATTGGTGGTTCGTCAACCCGCTGCTCGCGTCAAAGGTCTTCGGACTGAGCGGCGGCAAAACGACCGAGAAGAGCGTTGCGCTGTTGGTGGGAAGGGAGGCGAGGACACTTTTGATGGTTGACCAGCCACCGCTCCCATCGTTCAAAGTCTTACGGAAGGCCGCCGTCGCATTGGCGCCTGCCGCGCCGGGGCCGCCCAGGAAGCCGGGGGGGTAGTTGACGTTGACCCAGCGATAGAGATAATAGGTATCGACGGTAACATCCGGAGGGCCGGTGGATTTGAGCCGGCTCGTCCGCACGGTGATCCTGGCTCCATACAATTCGTCAGAGATGAATTTCGTGATTTGTCCCTTGCCGAAGATCTCATCGTACGTCTTGGCGACGCCGCTAAATGTCTTGGTCTTCGACGAGCCGGGCCGCAGCGTAAAAGTCTGGCTCTTGAGCGAGAGATTCCCCGTCTTCTTTATGAATTTGACCAGCGGTCCATCTACCTCGATTTGCACTTTCAAACCACAGGCATCGCCCGCTGGCGGCGAGCGCCAGATCAGAGCCGGATCGCTCAACGCGCCCGTTTCTCCAACAATCAGAGGCAGCGCTTTCGGCAAGTTCAGAGTGATGGTGTTGGCGACAGAACTCGGCCGTAACGAGCGGCCAGGGGCAACAGCCGCGAGACCCAAATCATCCGTTCCGAGATCAATCGCACAAACTGCGGGCGGACCGTCCGGGCCCGCCGGCCCGCCCGGCGGCGTCAATCCATGCCAGCCGGGATGTGTAACACCCGTGCCTGGATCGGTGCGCACGGTTTTCCCATCGGCGGAAACCGTCGCCGTGCCTTCGATCACCAACCGCCCGGTCGTATGATCGAAGCTCAGAAAGTTCAATTGCGTACCCGGTGCCGCGTTGAATACGTTCGGGAAGGTCATCGGTGCGGGCG
>JBDTOW010000457.1:0-4586 GCA_039933075.1 Verrucomicrobiota bacterium
GCGGCCGCCGCCGCCGCCGCCTACGCGCAGTACCGGCGGCAAATCGGCCCGCTGTCAAGGCATGCTCCGTTTTTCGCCGTCATTGGAAACTGGGCAGGCGAAAGCGGCAAGTTTCCGGAGAAGAGCATCCAAACTGTGGCGGCCGTTCGTCGGGCTCTGTTGCCGAATCCCAATCATCTGACCTATCCGCAGGGAGGCAGCGAACGGGAAGATTACTATGCGTTCTCCTGGGGGGACGCTCTCTACGTGATCCTGAATATCCAGACCTATACGAAGCCGTCTCAACCCGGCCGCCTCCCCAATCTCATGGCAGACGTCAACCAGATTAAAGACTGGACACTTGGCGGCAAGCAAATGGCCTGGCTCGAAACGACGCTCAAGAATGCGACCGAGCGGTTCCGCTTTATCTGCATCCATCATCCGGCCGGGGGCAACGCCGGGGACACCTTGAACACACTCTATGGTCGCGGCGGAGCTCGCGCGTGGAACACCGGAGAGCAGGTCAAGATCCATAGCCTGATGAAGAAGCACAAAGTCCAGGTGTTCTTTTATGGTCACGATCACGTCTTCGTGGATGACGTGGTCGATGGGATTCATTACACGCTGCCTGGAAGCTGCGGCGCTCCGTGGAAGTTCACCAGGGAGGAAACGGGGTACGGGCGCTTTTGGCCCGACTCGGGACATGCGCAGTTGGACGTCACTCCCGAAAAGGCCACCGTGACGTTCTTCAACCTCGAAAACCGAATCATCCATAGCTTTTCCGTACCTGCCAGCTAGCTACTCGGGTCGGTTTTGCATGATCAACTCACCTATGACCAAGAAGACCATCCTCATCATGGGCTCCATCTTCGTCGGAGGAGCTCTGTTGCTCACCGGCTGTTCTCGCGAGCGCTCCGCTAAGGCATCGCCATCGGTTGACCGTTCGCTGGTTCTGGCCCTGGCTGTTCTCGGCGAGAACGACGACGGAACGCCCAAGACACTTCCGGGCCGTTTGGGGATCCTCACCCGCAAGGATGGAAAATGGAATCACCGGACGTTGGAGGACGCGGACAACAAGGTTTTCCATAAGGCGATGGCATACGGATCGGAAGGGTTGCTGACGATCGGCGGCACCAAGGCGATGGTTAAGCTGTGGCGAACCAATGGAGTGCGAGAAGTGCTCTGGGAAGCCGATTTCGGCGGCCAGTTCAGCCGCATGCGCGATGCTGAGGTCGGCAACATCTACGGAGATGGGAAGGCGGCCATTGCGATAGCCACCCATGACCAGGGCGTCGTTGCGATCCTCCGCCCGGAAGCTTCTGGCCGTTTCAAGGTCCAGGAACTCGACCGCCACCCGGACACGATCGTGCATGAGATCGAGCTGGGCGACATGGACGGGGATGGGGTGATGGAGGTCTACGCGACCCCAACGGCGCCGAACCAGGTCGACGGAACACCTCAGCCAGGCAAAGTGGTCCGCTACGTGCCAGCGCGAGGCGAAGGCCCCACGGTAGTCGCTGATCTCGGAGACCGCCACGCCAAGGAGATCCTTGTTACCGACATGGATGGCGATGGCCGCGACGAACTGTATGTCTCCGTGGAAGCGGTTTCCGGCGGGAAGGTCGAAATCCGCCGTTACCTGGCCATGACTGCTTCAACGCAAGGGGAGTTGGTCGCGACGATCGACGATACGTTATGCCGGTTTTTAACGGCCGGGGATGTCGATAGCGATGGGAAAAAAGAGATGGTTGCGGCGGCAAACAAAAGCGGACTCTGGCTGCTTCGACCACACAAGGGTCCCTGGGAAATCGAGTTGATCGATGCCGGGTCCAGCGGATTTGAGCACGCCGCGAACCTGCTCGATCTGGATGGGGATGGCCGTGACGAGCTGTACGTGGCCAGCGACAACCAGAGGGAAGTGCGCCGTTACGACTGGACGCCCAAAGGCTGGCGTCACGAGGTCCTCCTGAAATACGAGGACAAGCTGAGCCGATTCACCTGGAATATCATGGCGGTCCCCACAGCCCTTCTGCCCGCCCCGGGCGTGGCGATCACCGACGTCAGGCCAGCCAAGGAAGCGCCCGCCGTCGCCGAGAAAACAGCCGTCGTCCGAGGACTTCGACAGGACTCGAACGAGGCGGAGCCTGGTTACGTGCTTTATGCGCCGCTCTTGTCGGACATGACCTATTTGATGGACGCCAAAGGAGTCGTAATCCACACCTGGAAGAGCGAGTTCTCGCCGTCCGGAACCATTTACCTGCTGGACAATGGCAACCTGTTGCGCGGGGCGCGGGAACCGAACATTGCGGTTTTCAAGGGTGGCGGACAGGGCGGACGGTTGCAGGAGTTTTCGTGGGATGGGAAACTGCTCTGGGACTGGAAATTCGCCAATGAAAATCATCTCTTACACCACGACATCGAACCGCTTCCCAATGGGAATATTCTCGCCATCGCTTGGGAGGCCAAGAGTACGAAGGAAGCCAACCGTGTCGGGAGGCGGCCGGATCTGACGCCGCAGGCTGGGCTCTGGCCGGACATGATCCTGGAGATTGAACCGCGCCCACCCAACGATGCCCGCATCGTGTGGGAGTGGCACATGTGGGATCATCTCATCCAGAACCATGATGCGGAGAAGGCCGGTTATGGAGTGCCCTCCGAACATCCTGAGTTGATCGATATCAATGGGGACGGCGAACCCACCAAGATTGACCCCGCGGAACTGGCGCGCCTCAAGGCGTTGGGTTACGTCCCCGCCGGCACCAAGCAAAGTGACATCGGCTCCGACCTGTTGCACATGAACGCGGTCGCCTACAACGCCGACCTCGATCAGATTGTGCTCAGCACCCCTCGATTCAACGAAATCTGGATTATCGACCACAGCACCACGACCGAGCAAGCCGCCAGCCACTCCGGCGGGCGTTGGAAAAAAGGAGGGGATCTCCTTTATCGTTGGGGCAATCCCCGGGCCTATTCGCGTGGAAGCAAGGATCAACAAACTCTCTTTGGTCAGCACGACATTCGTTGGATAGAGAAAGGCCTTCCCGGCGCCGGGCATCTCATGGTGTTCAACAACAATGCGACGGGACCAGAAGGGCCCCGTTCAGCGGTGCTCGAGTTCGTGCCGCCGACACAAGGTGACGGCTCCTACGTGGTCCCGGAGAAGGGTCCTTTTGGCCCCAGCCGGCCCGAATGGAAATATGAGGCATCGGACAAAAAATCGTTCCATAGCGGCTTCATCTCGGGCGCCCGGCGATTGCCCGGCGGCAACACCTTCATCTGCTCGGGCGCCGACGGCCGGATCTTCGAGGTGACCAGGGAAGGCAAGATTGTGTGGGAATACTGGGATCCTTATTCGGGGCAGGTCCGTCAGCCGGACGGAACGCTACCGCAGCCTGTGGGCACTAACACCTACGCTGTCTTCCGTGCAGCCAAGATCCCACCACAACACCCGGCACTGGCTGGCCGCGAACTGCGCCCGATCAACCCCCAGCCCCGCCCTGCCGCCCCGGCGACTGGTAAGTAGCCATCAAACGGTCGTTTGTTATCACCCGAATCGTTCACTCATTGCCACGACCTCAACTCCCCTCTATCGCATGAAACCATCGCCTTCGCTCGCCGTTCTCACGATTGCGTTCGCCGCCTGCTGTTTCGAAACGGGTTGCAAAAAGTCCTCCGACTCAGGAGGCTCGACCGATCCCGGAGCCCCAACCGGCGCCGCGGCGCAATGGGGGTCGGCCGTCGATCCTTTGGGGGACAGCACCATTAAGCACGCCGACGGAGTGTTGGCCATCACCGTGCCCGGCGGGATCCACGATATGAGCGGTGTCCGGACCGAGAACAATCGCACCGCCCCCAGGATGCTCCAGGAAGTAGAGGGCGATTTTACCGTCACCGTGAAGGTCACCTGCGACTTCGACCCTCCCTCTAAACGGAACGGCAACGCTTTCAACGGCGCGGGGATCCTGGTGTTTGCTTCAGACGACAACTTCCTCCGCCTCGAACGCAACGTCTGGACTACGCCGGTGGGGATGAAGGTCAATTACGCGCCTCTTTTCGAGTATTGGCTCGACAATGAGATGAGGAGCACGGAGCGCGGGACACCGGAACCCTTTTTCAAAGGCAACTCGACGTTCCTGAGGTTGACGCGGAAGGGAGACCAGGTCACCGCATCCGTCAGTCACGACGGCCTCGACTGGGAAGAGACAAACTCGGCTCTCACGGAGCTGCCCAAGCGAGTAAAGGTCGGCGTCTCGGTCGTCAACACTGCGGCAAAGCCCTTGAAGGTCGAGTTTTCGGAGTTCCAACTCGTTCGCGGGTCCCGGTGAGATCCGAGTTCGTCGTGCTCATGGGTGAGCCGCAAAGCGGCCAGAAAATGAAATTCCTGGCCCTCGTCCGCGGTGGCAACGGCAAATTTTTCGGCTTCGGCGAATCCGAGGTCCCAACGATGGACCATTCAACATGCGTGCAGGCAGCGGACCATTACAAGGAGCTGACAAACCGAGGCGTACGATCGCGGGAAGAAATTTGCGCATTACCGACTAATCTCCTCTTTACGCGCTTTCCCCCCTGATAAATTGAGATAAAGCCCGCCAGCATTGATCAAAACT
>JBDTOW010000458.1:0-4586 GCA_039933075.1 Verrucomicrobiota bacterium
CTGATCGAATCATAGACTTTGTCTGGTCCATATTTTCAGGAGTAAAGATGAGGGCACGACGACGCTTTTCCTGCGCGCTCCGCCAACAATTGAAACTCGCGAAACCAGACCGACACCCTCGACTCTCTCCACCGTGCATTCAAAGCGGTAACAGGTTTAACATGTTCCCGCACTCCAAGACGCTGACGCGCTCTCGCTCGTCCATAGTCCTAATCTTGATCAGGCTCGAAGGTTTGTTGAGAGCGTGGATGGTTCGGAACGAGTGACATTGTCAACAGCCTTTGGTGCGGCGAAACTCGCGGCTGTGGGCGTGTTTCGGCAGGAGCGTCTGACCGCCACGGTTCGTTGGATCAGGATTGAAAATGCACCAACCATCGGTGCGCTTGACTTTCTGTGGCTGCCTTAAGAACGTCTTGCGGCATCTGGCTGGCAAAATGCGGAAAGCGAAATCATCAGCGTCATCGCAGGCCGCGAAGGGGGTTGAACCTGCAATGCCGGCGCCGTTGTCGCGTGGGAAGAAGGTTGCGTTTACCGCAGTGGCCGCTCTGCTGAGTCTTATTTTGTTGGAGGGACTGCTCGCGATTTTCGGAGTTCGGCCGGAGTTATCTGTGCGAGACCTTTATGTGGGTTTTTCCTCGCGAGTTCCGCTCTTCCTTGAACAAGTTGGTGCCGATGGACGAATTTTTCTGGCGACGGCTAAAAATCGCCTGGCTTTTTTCAACTCCCAGCAGTTTCCGAAGGAGAAGCCGCCGGGAGTTTACCGTATCTTTTCCATGGGAGGATCGACGACCTACGGCCACCCCTACAACGACGCTACGTCCTTCAATGGCTGGCTCCGTGAGTTCCTGGCCGCAACGGCTCCTGAGCGGGCTTGGGAGGCGATTAACGCCGGAGCCATTAGCTATGGCAGCGAACGGGTCGTTCGACTCATGCAGGAACTCGTCCATTACAAACCAGATCTTTTCATCGTCTACTGCGGTCATAATGAATTCCTCGAGCGACAAATTCACCGCGAGATCACCAAGGTTCCCCGCCTGGTGCGTGAACTTAGAGGCCTGGCCGGCCGGCTGCGGACCACCACCGTTATGAAACGAGCCCTGTCGCCGCTCCTGCGCTCGAGTGGCAGGAATGCTGCGCCCGCCACCGGCTTGGAGGATGAACCGGTTACCTTGCTCGACAACACCCTCGGCCCTTCCGCTTTTACCCGCGACGAGGAGTGGCGCGAACAGACGCTCCGGCGGTACCAGGACAATCTTGTGCGCATGATTGATATCGCGCGTTCGGTTGGTGCTCGCATCATGTTTATCACTCCGGCGTCTAATCTTCGGGAAGCGTCTCCCTTCAAGAGTGAGCACCGCAAAGGCGTGAGCGATGTTGATCGGCGCCGATGGCATCAATTGTATGACCAGGCGCGCCAGGATTACGCCGACAGCGCCTCTCCGACCAATGCCCTCGCAGCCCTGGACCAGGCTGCGGCGATCGATGATCTCCCTGCCAGCATGCACTTCGTCCGGGGACGCGTGCTGGAGAAGCTCGGCCGATTTCCCGAGGCCAAAGCTTCCTATGAGCGCGCGCGTGACGAGGACGTTTGCCCTTTGCGAGCCCTGGGACGCATACGCACGATTTTGACCCGTGTGGCGGCGGATCGAAAGGTTCCGTTGATTGACTTCGAGGCTTTTCTGGAAGCGCGATCCGACCATGGCACTCCGGGCGCAGCGGTTTTTCTAGATCATGTGCATCCGACGATCGAAGGTTACCGCTTGCTCGCATTAGAAATCCTTAAAGAGATGGAAGCAGAAAAGATCGTCCATCCTTCCTGGGAACCGGGCAACATTCAACGCGTTACCCAGAGCGTAATTGGCCGCATCGATTCCAAGGCGCACAGCCTTGCGCTAATGAATCTTTGCAAAGTGCTCGGATGGGCCGGCAAACGCGAGGAAGCTTATCGAACTGGAGCCCAGGCGGCAAAACTGGGGCCAGACATCGCCACGGTGCGCTATGAGGCGGGTCTGGCCGCGCAGTTGTTCAATCGCACCGACGAAGCCATTGAGCATTACCGCCGGGCCGTGACGCTCAATCCCACTCATGCCGAGGCGCACTGCGCGCTGGCTGTTGTCCTGGAAGATCGCACGCAGCTCATGGAAGCAATCGCCCATTACCGTCTCGCCGTTCAGTACGGCAGCCCGAAGAATGCCGAGCGCGACAAGGCGAACCTGTCCAACGCCCTCGCGAAGCTGCGCTGAAACCTAGACTAAGTGCATGGTGGTCAAGGTTCTTCGGTGTCTCTTGAAAGATTTCCCCGCGTCTGCCCGTATCTATCTTTGAGCGAGGTCCGCAATGCTCGCTGAACGACGCACTTGTTTATGAACACAACGATCGATGTCGGACTGGGGGCGGTTTTCATTGTCTTCTATGCCGCCGGGCGTTTCAACACGCCGGCCACCAATCGCTCTTCCACAACCGCCGGCCGGTATTTTCTGGCCCTGTTCTGTTACTGCCTGGTGGGACTGGTCTTCTACACGACCTTGGTCCAATTCCCGCATTTGCTGGCGTTCGTGATGCAGGGCAATGAAGCTTCGGTGGATGAGTGGGCGCGACAACTTTCCAGTCCGCTGCTGGTGGCATTGCTGCTGACGGTGCTCCTGCCCAAACTTCCTTTTCTAAGCGAAGTGGATAACTGGATCCGCAAACAATTGCAAAACATGGCAGCCATCCCCTACGAAGTGCGCCGCTTGAGCGCCGAACTGCGCCAGGGAAAGCTCGAGGTAAGTGAAGAGCTCCAGGCCGACGTGCGCCAGAGGCTGGAGAATGGCGGGCTTCATGCGCAAAATATCAACTTCGAGCCGGGCCGAACGCCCACGCAGTTATGGACGCGGTTAGCGGTTCTCCTGGCGAAGCTGGAGGATTGGGAGTGCGACCGAAAGATGTCCGGCTACCTGGCGGCGTTTCCCGATGAAGTGGACCGATTGCGTAAACGTTACGAACAGCTCGTGCCCAAGGCAAAGACCTGCTTCCGTTTGTTGAATGAGACCGCGGCGGGCGGCACTACAACCAGAACCCACGAGGCGGTGGTTCGTTACCAGGAGGATTTCGTGGAATTAGCCGCCGAACTTCACGCCGCGTTGTTGGATTTCATCAGCCGCGGCGTCCTGCACTCGGAGTTGACGGACGGCGCCCGGCTCAAGCGTTTGCAGGAGCTCGGATTCACCGTCGAGTGGAGACGCACCACGTTCACTTTCAACCAGATCATGCTTCTGTTCGGGATGGTCTTCCTGGTGATGCTCGCGGGGATGGTGATTTTTTCCGGCGCAATGAACGGCATGTCGTTCGGCAAGATGCTGACCCGGCTGGTAATGGTCGCGGTGATTTACTGCGTCGCGGTCGCCTGCGCGGTCTTTCCGAAGGAGCAGTGGAAGTTCGCCAGGCACCAGCCCGGCGCAGTGCGTCCAATCGCTTTCTATGTCGTTTCCGGGTTGTTGGCGGTCGCCCTGAGCCAGTTCATCAACCTGCTCTTCGGTTGTTTCCTGATGCGCGGTGTCGAAGGCGGCCTGCAGCGATTTCAGGTCACCTATCCCTGGCTCTTGTCGACTTTCGCGACGACCGTGACGATTGGGGTGTTGATCGACAACGGCCGGCTTCAACACTTGTCGCGCTGGCAGCAACGCTTAATGGAAGGGCTGACGCAAGGCATCGTGACGACCTGCGTCAGCTACCTCGTTCACCTTTGGCTGCTGGATCGAGTGCGGCAAGTTGGCTCGCTACCGGTCAACTATCGAGTTCCCGAACTTGATCAGGTGATGATCATGGCGGGTATTGTCGGATTCATCCTCGGTTTCTGCATTCCGACCTGGTGCCGCGAAACGCCACGAACAAGCCCGGAACCGACCGAATCGGACTGCCCGATCTATTTGCCCAAGTCACACGCGGCCAAACCGATCACATCTGGTTAACCGCGCGGTAAACTGGCGAGTTGATCTTCCGGCCGGGCGACCCCCGGGGTTGCTTTGATATCGAGCTTGATCACGACATTGTCGCGAATGAGGTCGTTGGGCATGCCCGGATAGTTAATGTTGAAATCTCTGCGGTTGATCGCGAACTCGGCTTTCACTGTCAACGCGTCGTCCGCGACCTGGATGTTCGCTGGAAAGGAAATGCTCTTGGTGACGCCGTGCAAGTTCAGGTTGCCGGTCAACGTGTGCTGCGCGCCAGACGATTCGATGGTGGTCACGGTGAACGTTGCGACGGGGAATTGCTGCACGTCGAAAAAGTCCGGGCTTTTGAGGTGGCCGGTCAACTTTGGGTCATCGGCCCAAACGGATTGCGTCGCAATCTTGATCTCCGGCGTGCCCACGATCTTGCCGTCGGCGACGTTGATTTTTCCGGCGAAGTTCTTGAAGCCGCCCTGGTGAGTGCGTGTGACCTTCGAGGCGGAAAATCCGATCGTGGATTCCGCGCGGATCACATATTCCTTACCGGACGTCGACGAACCGGATGCGGTCTTTTTCGGTTCGGAGGCGGATGTTTTGTGAAGCTGGTCCGCTGGATCGGAGCAACCAGCGATGAGACAGGCTGCCGCGGCAGCCAGA
>JBDTOW010000459.1:0-4576 GCA_039933075.1 Verrucomicrobiota bacterium
GGTCGAAGCCGAACGTTGCTCGCACGTGGGCTACATCTATCTTGGAAAATTGATCGTCTGCGGTCTGCTCGACGACCTGAAGAAGATGCCCGAAGTCAACCCGCCGGGCATGCGCCGGGTCGATGTCACCTGCGATCATGTAACCGTCGGCCTTCAAGCCGTCCGTCACCTGCCTGGCATCCAAAGCGCCACCGTCTTCGGTCAGTCGATGCACCTGCTGGTGGACGATACGGTGACCGAACGCTCGATTCAGGATCAGCTCGCGCGAGTCGGGATTCCCAAATCGGACATTCGCCCGATTGCACCTTCACTCGAGGACGTGTTCGTCGCGCTGACAAACCGGCCTGGCAATGGAGCCCGCGCATGAACGGGGTCTTTCGTGGTTTTAACGCGATTCTCTACAAGGAATTCATCTCGATGCTGCGTGATCCATTCACGTTATTCTTCATGTTGTTCCCACCGTTGATCGAGATGATCGCGTTCGGTTACGCGCTGGACAACGACGTCAAACACATGGCAACGGTTGTGCTTAACGAAGATCGCACCGTGGAGAGTCGCCAGCTTCTCGACAGCTTCGTCAACACGCAAACGTTCCGCATCGTGGCCGAGGTAGAAAGCATCGATGAGCTCGCGGCGGTGATCCGGCGCGGGAAAGCCTACGTGGGCATCCAGATTCCGCCCAATTTCACGCGCGACCTCCGTGCCGGTCGCACGGCGCGAGTGCAGGTGCTCATCGACGGCTCCAATTCCACCACGGCGTTGCAAGCCCTGAACACAACTCTTGGTGTTGCCCTGCAACGGTCGCTGAGATTGCTGCTGGGTGAAACCGGCCGGCGCGATGTCCCGATTGAAATCCGGCCGCAGATGCTCTTCAACCCGGCGATGCGCAGCCCGAACTTTTTCATTCCCGGCGTCATTGGTGTTGTCCTGCAGATCTCCACAACCTTCGCGACGGCGATGTCTTTGGTGCGCGAACGCGAACGCGGCACCCTCGAACAACTGCTCGTCAGCCCGCTGTCACGCTGGGGGCTTATGCTTGGCAAACTCGTGCCCTATCTCTGCTTTGGCATGGCGATGGCAGTTTTTCTCTTCGCGATCATGCGCTTCCTGTTTCATGTGCCTATCGCCGGCGGTCTGACGGCGCTGATGGCATCGACATTGATTTATATTTTTGCGCTGTTGAGCCTGGGGCTGCTGGTCTCGACCCGGGCCCAAAACCAGATGCAGGCGCTGCAAATGTGCATGACGCTGATCCTGCCGAGCGTCTTTTTCTCAGGATTCATCTTCCCGCGGGAAACCATGCCCTGGATTTTTTGGGCCATCGGCGCTGCGCTGCCCACGACCTATTTTATCGAGTTGCTCCGCGCCATCATCCTCCGCGGCGCCACCTTAATGGATTTCTGGTCGCACCTCGTGATTTTGGCGGTCATGGGCGCAGGCCTGTTCGCCCTTTGTGCCTTGCGGTTTAAGAAAACCATTGCGTGATCCCGGTGCTTCGTTGTTTGCAACATTCCTTCGCGACGCCGAGCAGTTCGGGAGGCTAATTCAAGCACTCCAGCCAATGACTCGCGACGCCGAATGTTCAGGCGACGTTGAGCTCGAGAGATTTTGGCGAGGTGGTTCTTCGGAATGGCGTGCAGTGATTTCGCGAATACCTTGTTCGACCAGGTCAATAACTTCGTCCGGTGTGGAAGTACCCGCAGTGATTCCCACGTTCTGAGCGCCACTGAACCATTCCGGGCACAAATCGTCGGGGCTTTGCACGTGATGAACTCCCGCGCAGTAACGCCGGCAGGTTGCCACGAGTTCACGCGTGTTGTTGCTGTGCGCACCGCCGACGACGATGACCACATCACACTGTTTCGTCAGTTCGATGGCCGCCATTTGACGTTGCTTGGTCGGCTGGCAAACGGTGTCGATAAAACGGATTTCCGCTTTTGGAAACCGCCGTTCAACGAGCGCCACCAATTGCCGCACGCGCTCAATTGGCTGAGTTGTTTGCGCGGCAATGCCAAACCGCGGACGTTCCACAAGCGCCTCCACTTCACCTTCAGTGAGCACGACATCAAATTCGGCCAGGTCTTCCGTCAGCCCGCGGACTTCCACATGATCGCGTTTGCCAATGATCACCGGATGAAACCCGGCCTCCACCAACCGGGCAACCGCCCGATGCGCAACGTGGACCAAGGGGCAGGTCGCTTCGATGACGTTCAGGTTGCGCTCGCGCAGGCGAATGAGGGCGGTTTGCGACGTTCCGTGCGCGGTGAGCATTACCGTCGGGGTAGTCACCTGTGAAAGGTCGCGCGCGAGCCAGACCCCCCGCTCCCGTAGCGAGGCCAGGACCGTTTCGTTGTGCACCAGTTCACCCAAAATCGTGAGCGGGACTTCTTCCGATTTCTTCAACGCGAGAGCGATGGCGTCCCGCACTCCGAAACACATGCCCAGGTGTTCTGCTCGAATTATTCTCATGACAACAACTTCTGATTTTTTCCCGCGAGGGAGATTCGCCGTCCGCCCGGACTTCCTGCTGAGCCATAGCGCGAAAGCAGTGTTCCGGTTCGAAAATATTTGACTCTCGTCTTCATCGCTTTGTATGGCAAAGTTAAAGGCAACAGATCGCCAGGGATCTTCCAAGCATTTCGCGTTATTGCGTTTTCCTGGTCTGCTGAACGATCTGTTCCAGCAGGTTAATATAAGCAGCAAACGCTTTTTTCCCTTGCGCGGTCAGCGTGTAGGTGGTCAATGGGCGGCCACCCTGGAAAGCTTTGGTGACGGATACATAGCCGGACTCCTGCAACGTCCGGATATGCGCGGTCAGATTGCCGTCGGTCATGTTGAGCGTGTCGCGCATCTCAGTGAACGAAAGTTCGGTGGTTGCCGCGAGCATCGACATAATCGCAAGGCGGCCCTTTTCGTGGATGACCCGATCGAGCTGAAGAAAGGGTTCCGGGTTCACGTTTCATTCTTCTCAGTGAAGTACAGGTAGACTCCATAGGCGAGGTGCAGCCCGCCAAAAAATAGTCCCATCACGCCGTGTGTGTAGGTGGCTCGGGGCAGATCCGGAATTCCCAGCGCGAACAACCCACAGCCACCCAGGACGAAGATCCAGCCGAAGAGTTTCATGCCTCGAGGCATGAAAAAACCTGCGGCGTGAAGCGCGCAGCCATAAAGCACAATCCAACCGAGCGGGAGCCAAAGTCTGCCGAGAACATCGGCCGCGTTAGCGTCCAGCCCACGCAGATGAATCAGCAGAATTACGCTGCCGATGAATCCTGCAGCGACCGGTGGCAACAAGGCCAAAGTGACCCGACGCATCGGTGGCGTCCAGAACGGATCGCCATCCTTCAATGACTGCCGGCGCACCAAAAAAACCGCGCCGGCCAATGGAATCACACTCACGCCGATCCAATAACCGACGAACGCCCGCGGCGAATCAATCTGAAAAAAACAACCGGCAACCGCGGCAACCAGTCCCACGACACCGGTCAACAGCATCACCGGAGCGAGCGCGCGCCGATAAACCGCTGCTCGTTCCATCAAGGTTCGAATGACTTGCAGATGTTCCGCTGCCCAGTTCGATTCCATGTGACTACTTTGTATTACAAAGTTAAAGAGTCAAGTCCATTTTGGCACCGCCAACCCCGCGCGAAAACGGGTCGGTCCCAAGTATTGACACATTTATCATTTCTTGACGTGATCCCTGCCGATCTCCGCGATTCATCACCTGATAAATTGAACCCTTAGTTTTCGCACCATGTCCAAACCGTTTGTGTCAATACTTGGGACTGACCCCCGTTACGTTAGACCCCGTTAAGAGCTCAGGCGACGGAACTCCAACGGTCGTAGGCGAGGGCAAAGTTTGCTTTGAAATTGAAAGGACCGTTCGATGCTCGATGAATCACTAAAAGTGCAAGAACCAGGACAGAAGTACTGTCCCGTGTGCGGTTTCGATCAGCGATCTCTACCGGAGCCATTGGGGATTCGTAAACTTGCAAAGGAAAGCTTCGTAGAAGCGGTGAAGTCGCTCGCATTGAGTGGAATTGAATTCCGAGCGGCGGAGGTTGTGGATTAGCCATCGACGCTTCTTACGCGAGAATGACCAACAAGACCGTGATTGAGAAGCATAACAAACGAAAAAATTCTAACGAGTACGTTATTATGAAAAAAGCGGAACCCATACGAAACTACCATCCCGGCTCTTGGCTGTGTTGATCTTGATGTTTTGCGTGATTTTAGTGGCTAAGGCTCAAACCACAGGGCTGACTGACACCGCTACCGAGCCCTCAAACAAGCGTATCCCGTAGGGCAGTTGAGCCAATTAGAAAAATTTTGAAATTTCACCCGTGAAATCTCGTGCTCGCCCACACCGTACGGTGCGATTCGCGTTAAACTCGCGCTCCAGCGCCGAGGTGCGCTTGGCCGGCCGCTTTTGGACCACTTTTGCGCCCCAGACAGCGACACTCCTTCTGTGGTTCATTAACTTTCCAACCCGTCTGGCTCAATCGCTCAATCTACTCCACCAGCACCAACTGCTGGAGCCGCTGCCAGGTCTCAAAGAAATCAACTAACCAATTAT
>JBDTOW010000460.1:0-4574 GCA_039933075.1 Verrucomicrobiota bacterium
ACGGAATGCCGTGTTCAATTCGCCAGAGATTGACACGAACGAAATGATCCGCGGCCAACCACCACAACGGTGCATAGGGCAGCGATCCGTGCAGATTCACATACTCCTCCTCCAAAACCTGGCACAAAAGCATTGGTGGCTCGTTGGAAAACCCAGATTCTCGCATAAAATCCCCGATTGCTAATGAGGTTTACAATTCCAGAAGGCTGCTTGCGACTTAGAATCCCAACTGACCCGCCACACTTTGCATCGCGGTGATGACATGGGTAATGTGTTCATCCAACGGCAGGTCAACCAGCACAGCGCCCTTATCGATGGCTTCCCGGCTTACAGCGGCGGCGAAAGCCCGATGTTTCAATTTCTTTTTCACGCTGCTCGGCGTCATCCCGTTCAACTTTTCTGGACGCACATAAGCCGCCGCTGTCACAAAACCGCAAAGCTCGTCGACCGCAAACAGCGTTTTGCGGATCGGGCGATCCAGCGGATACTCATCCCAATTCCAGGTCGCATGCGAAAGAATTGCCCCGATAATTTCTTCCTCGTCACCGCGCGCCCGCAAAATCTTCGCTCCTTCACGCGTGTGGTCAGGAGGGTTAGGCCACCGTTCGTAGTCAAAGTCGTGAATCAGGCCAGTGACGCCCCACTGGTCGGAGTCCGCTTCGAACCAGGCTCCATAATGCCGCATTGCCGCCTCCACCGCGAGGGCGTGTTTCAGCAAGGACTCGGACTTCGTGAACTCCGTCAGCAACTGCCAGCCTTCGTCGCGGTTCATCAGGATGGTCAGGTTGCGACCTCACGAGGCCAATCGTTGGACGGCTGATTTCATGTTCTTCAAGGTTTGGGCGACTCGCGTCTCGGCCTGAATTTCCTGCTCGCAAGCGGTTAGTTCCCGGGCGAGCGCCGCCAAAGCCAGTTTGTTAAGATTGGCCTGTCTGGCATCGCGTTCTCTTTTCTCATCCTGTGCCTCTTCCCGGACTTCGGCGAGCTCACCCGCGTCCAGCCAGAACCCGCCGCAGTTAGGACATTCATCCACGATCGTCCTGCGTCGGGCGCTGAAGAAATGGCGCATCATCGCCATCTCCGAACACTTCGGACAAAACAGCTTTTTGGTGGTATCGATTTTAACATTTCGGTCCTTCGTCAGGCTTAAAAGTTCATCAGGGATGGGTTTATTTGTTTCGTCGACTTTCTTCAGCTCGAACGCGTCGAACCAGATACCGCCGCAGCCTCCGGCACAGAGGTCAACGGTAATGGAACCAGTCGGGTATAGTGTTAATCCATTATTGCAAACAGGGCACCTCATACAAAATGATCTTGTACGCCACTTGCTTATTGCGGTAAAGGGAGACTTTTGTAATTTCCTTCACCTGTTACGGCGAGACTCGAGAGCTCCTCACTCCGCCGAGCGACTTTATTTGTGCGGTGCCGCGCTCGAGAAAGAAAGCCAAGGCTCGACGAAGTCTCGCCCTACACCTCAATATCACTTTTACCGAGTTGTCGGATCCTCCATTGTGCCGTATTGGTTTTGCCGTGCGGACAATCTATTTCGATTACAACGCGACCACGTTTCTCGACCCTTTGGTTAGAGACGCCATGCTGCCTTTCCTTGGCGGGATTTACGGCAACCCGTCAAGCATCCATCATATCGGACGGCAGGCCCGGGTTATTCTCGACGATGCTCGTGAACGTGTCGCTAAAGTCTGGCAATGCAAACCCAGCGAAGTTGTTTTCACCAGCGGCGGCACCGAGAGCAATAACCTGGCAATTTTTGGCGCTGCAAGACATTTTAAGGCGAAGGGGCGTCATCTTATTACGTCGCAAGTCGAGCATCATGCAGTGCTCCACTGTTTCGAGTACCTGGCGCGCCATGAAGAGTTCGACGTAACTTACCTTCCAGTGGACCAAGAGGGTTTGGTCGATCCTGATTCACTAAGAGCAGCCATTCGCCATGACACTTCGCTAGTTTCGATTATGGCTGCTAACAACGAAACCGGAACCATCCAACCGGTTGCCGATCTCGGAGCCATTTGTCGCGAGCGCGGAGTCGCTTTTCACACCGATGCGGTTCAATGGTTCGGCAAGGAACAATTTACATCCATTCATCAATTCAACGCGGATTTGGTCTCGATCTGTGCTCACAAAATTCATGGGCCTAAGGGCACGGGAGCATTATTCATCAAGTCTCCTCTATTGCCTGATCCTATTCTATTCGGTGGCGGTCACGAGAACGAACGCCGAGCCGGCACCGAAAACCTGGCTGGCATAATAGGCTTAACTGAGGCTTTGGAACGCTTCCTTGACCCGCCGGTCTTTAGCAAACCCCTGCTTCTTCCTCTAACCAGCCGCTTAATCGGATGCGCCGAGTCACTAGAGGGTACGACGGTCCGGGGCTCTCGTTCCTCCCGGCTTAACAACACAGTCGCCTTCTCCGTTGTCGGTTGTGACAGTATCTCACTGCTGGCGAGTCTTGATCTAGAAGGCGTCTGTGCCTCCAGCGGTTCTGCTTGTTCCGCAGGATCCCTTCTGCCTTCGCATGTGCTGAAGGCTATGGCGGTTAACAATGAAGAAGCCAGCTCCCTGGTTCGTTTCTCTCTCGGTCGTGATTCCACGTTGGCTGAAGTAGAAGCGGTTGAGAATATTCTGCCGCTCGTAGTCCGCCGCGTCCGGGGTTATTGAACTCCATTTCTCCGGTGCCCTGACCGAGCCGGGCCTGCGAGACCGCTGGCTCGGAGACCCTTCATCCGGAAATTCAATCACGCTAAAACTGCGAACAACGTTGAATTTCCTCTTAGTAACTGGTTAACAGATCTTCAACAGAGTTAATAACACGAACTTAAGTTAGCGTCTGGTCTTCTCTTCTGCGGTTGTTCAGAGTCGCCAACTCAACGTAACTCGTTGCCGCGACCTTGACACTGTCGGTCGTTTGCTTTATTCACAGCCCTTAATAAGATGAGATTCTATTTCTTCAGAAGATTACTATTAAGGGGATCATGAAATTAACGATAGCCAAAGAGCAAATACTCAGCGGACTTCAAGCTGTTCAGAATGTCGTGAGCACCCGCACCACGCTGCCGATTCTTTCAAATGTCCTGCTGAACGCCAAGGATGGCCGCTTGGAGCTGACCGCGACCGATTTAGATGTGACGATAGTCTGTGGAGTGGAAGCAACAGTAACGCAAGAAGGAGCAACGACGGTGCCAGTCAAGAAGCTCTTTGGCATTAGCCGGGAATTGACCAATACCGAAATAGAGATTGAAGTGGATGAGAAGAACGTTTGCGTTTTGCGCTCTGGAGCATCGTTCTACAAGATTAATGGGTTGGCAGCCGACGAATTCCCGCCGCTCCCCAAGTTCGAGGAGAGAAAAAAAGTAATACTGCACCAGCAAAAATTAAAAAGTATGCTGCGCAAGACCTCTTTTGCGATCTCGATGGATGAGACTCGTTATGTTCTCAACGGCGTGCTCTTCAGTTTGAAAGAGCACAAGGTGACCTTGGTAGCCACGGATGGGCGCCGGTTGGCTCTGGTCGACGAGGAAGTAGAAATTTCTCAAGAAAGCGAGGTCGACATAATAGTCCCAACCAAGGCGATAAATGAGCTTAATCGCTTACTTCAACCAAGCGGGCAGGTTGAAATCAAATTGGCGGAGAATCAAGTTGCTTTCAGCTTGAAAGATGATCAGGGCTTTTCAGTTTTGATTATTACCAAGTTGGTGGATGGAAGTTACCCGAATTATCGGCAGGTCATACCTGCCGAGACAAAGGAACGGATCCCGATGGCGCGGGAAGAGTTTTTACACGCGCTACGGCGAGCCGAGATCATGACTAGTGAGAAATCCAACTCCGTCAAGCTTACGTTCACCAAAAACAATCTCGCAATAACAGCAAATACCCCTGAGGTCGGCGAGGCCAGGGAGAGCCTGGCGATAAACTATAAGGGTAAAGATCTGGCCATCGCTTTTAATCCGGCTTACATGATGGATCCGTTGAAGGCCTTGGATGAGGACGAGATATTCTTGGAGCTAATCGACGAACTCAGCCCGGGCGTCGTTAAAATCAACGGACCTTTTCTCTACGTCATCATGCCAATGCGCATGAGTTAGCGATGGTCCAACGGACTACGCTAAGAGCTTGGTTATCACTTCACCCTCGACGTCGGTTAGCCGGAAATCACGCCCTTGAAAGCGGTAGGTCAGCTTCGTGTGATCGAAACCGAGCAGATGGAGAATTGTAGCGTGCAGATCATGGACGTGAACCTTATCCTCAACGATGTGAAAGCCAAATTCGTCCGTGTTACCGATGGTTAAGCCAGGTTTGATGCCACCGCCAGCGACCCACATTGTAAATGCTTGGGGGTGATGGTCGCGACCCATATTGTAACCTGCGTTTGCGTCAGTTTGTACCATCGGGGTCCGGCCAAATTCACCACCCCAAATTACCAGAGTATCCTGCAACAGACCTCGCTGCCTGAGGTCTTTGATTAGTGCGGCGGTCGCTTTGTCCGTGAGAGCGGTTTGGTCCTTGATGCCCTTCACCACTTCCGAATGATGATCCCAGGCTTCGTGGAATAACTGAAC
>JBDTOW010000461.1:0-4565 GCA_039933075.1 Verrucomicrobiota bacterium
ACGATCGCCGGGTCGGTGATTTCGACGCCGTGGTGAATTTCGTAACGCTCCTGCAGCCCGCGCAGGATGGCGACGGTGGATTCGACCGACGGCTCATCGACCATCACCTTCTGGAAGCGGCGTTCGAGCGCCGCATCCTTCTCGACATACTTCCGGTATTCGTCGAGAGTCGTGGCCCCGACGCAATGCAATTCGCCGCGGGCGAGCGCCGGCTTCAGCATGTTGCCGGCATCCATCGCGCCTTCGGCCTTGCCGGCCCCGACCATGGTATGCAGTTCGTCGATGAAGACGATCGTCTGTCCGGCATCGGCGGCGATGTCCTTCAACACCGCCTTCAGGCGTTCCTCGAATTCGCCCCGATACTTCGCGCCCGCGATTACGGCGCTGAGATCAAGGGAGATGAGGCGCTTGTCCTTGAGGCTGTCGGGCACGTCCCCGGCAATGATGCGCCGCGCAAGGCCCTCGACGATGGCCGTCTTGCCCACACCGGGTTCGCCAATGAGGACGGGATTGTTCTTCATGCGCCGCGAAAGGACCTGAATGCAGCGGCGGATTTCCATGTCCCGGCCGATGACCGGATCGAGTTTGTTCTGCCGGGCGAGCTTGGTGAGATCGCGCCCGTATTTTTCGAGCGCCTCGTAAGTCGCCTCCGGATTGGCGCTGGTGACGCGTTGGTTGCCCCGGACTTCCGTGAGCGCCTTGAGAAACTCGTCGCGGTGGACGTTGAGCGACTTGAAGATCTTGCCAATGCCAGTGGTTGCCGGCTCGTCGAACATGGTGAGGACGAGGTGTTCGACGCTGACGTATTCGTCTTGAAGTTTCTTCGCCTGATCCTGCGCCTTGACCAGGAGTTTGTTCAAGCGCTGGGTGACCTGAACCCCCTGGCCGCTGGTGGTGTCGCCGGAGACTCGGGGGATGCGGTTGAGTTCCTCCTCGACTTTCGCCTTAAGCAAATCCGGCGCGACCTTTGCCTTCTCGAACAGTCGCGCCACGAGTCCGCCTTCCTGTTCGAGCAGCGCGAGCATGAGGTGTTCGACATCCACCGCCTGATGCTGGTTGCGCGTGGCGATATTCTGGGCTTCTCCCAGTGCGGCCTGGGATTTTTCGGTGAACTTGCTTAGATCCATAAGAGTGTTTATTTCGACGCTCGTTATTCCAAGAAGTAGCAAAAGACGGCTCGGTGTCAAATTTCCTCACGCCTTCACGCGCCCTCCACGCCCTCCACCCCTCTAAGAAACGACTTGTTTCTCTGAGACGAAAATGGATAGTTCTTGAGAATTCCGATGTGTAGGACTGTTGTGAAGCTATCCAAACAACTACTCGAGACATTACCTATGAAAACATCCACGAATACCCAGCCACTCCGGTCAGAAACCCGCAACGTCGCGCTGAGGTGGGCGTTTACGCTTATCGAACTCCTGGTGGTGATCGCCATTATCGGAATACTGGCCTCAATGCTCTTGCCGGCGTTGAGCAGGGCCAAGGACCGCGCCTGGCTCGTTAATGACCTCAACAATATCCGCCAGGTGCTCCTGGCGACCCACAGCTTCGCGACCGATAATAACGACTACATCCCTTTCTGTGGCTGGGGCGGCTTGCCGGATCGTGATTGCTGGGCCTATTCGAAGGACCTGGCCAAATTTCCGGGCGCGGGCAAGAAGGATGAAAATACTTTCTCCAACCAGGTACAATGCTTCAAGAAGGGCCAGTTGGGCAATTACCTTCAATCCGAAAAAGTGCTGACCTGCCCGAAGGACTTCTCTGAGCGGCAAACCGGTGTGAAACTCAAGCAATACGTCAAACGCGACATCAAAATCATCAGCTATCTCTGGAACGGCGCGATTGACGCCTACGACACGGGTGAGGCGCGTATAACGATGTCCAAATGGCCCCTGTCCAGTCTTCGGCCGACCGGCATGCTCATCTGGGAAGCTGACGAGATGCAGAGCGAATACTGCTTCAACGATGCCAGCAGCACGCCGCACGAAGGCATCTCGCGACGCCATGCGTCCTCGCGCACACCGAAGGATCAGAGCGACAGAGTCAAAGGGATCGCCACCTTCGGTAATCTCACCGGATCAGCTTTCACCGCGCCCCTGGCGAAATGGCTTTCGCGTGACATGGCCGGCCCCAACATCTGGCCCCAGGCACCGGCCTTCGACGGACCAAATGATGCCTGGTATGTGCCCGGCACCCGCAACGGCTATCAGTAGTCTCCGTTGCAACGTCCAACCATGACGAGAATTTGCGCATGCCTCTCGAGCGCCGTCGTGCTCATCATGGTCGCCGGTTGTCACGCCAAGAAAGAAGTCGCCCCACCGGAGCCCCCTAAAGCGGCCGTCGCAGACGAGACGCCCCAGGACGCGGCGCCCGCCACGACGACGCAAACTCCTGGCGAAGCCATTTCATCTGCCCGTGATTATCTTAAAGCAGACAAGGTGGACGACGCCGCGGCCAAGCTTGCCCAACTCCAATTGCAAGGCGCTTCTTTCAATACCCAACAAGCCAAAGATTATCGCCAGGCCTTTTCGGAAACCTACGACCGCGCCATAGAAGCTGCCCAACGCGGCGATCCCAAAGGACAAACCGCCCTTCAGTTACTTCGTGCTGCAGGCCCGCGGTGAGTGTCCTCCGGCAGTCATCTTTCGGGCCGTTGTGCAGGCTCCTCTTCCGGCCAGAAAGCTTAGCGTCGATTATGTGAGGCCAAAAACAGGCTGATGGGGTGAACACCCCATTGCCCGAACGCGTTGCCACGCCTAGAATCAAAATAGAAGCATGTAACCATCAGCGTCGCCCCTCGAAACGAGCCTCCAATGAAACATTGCGCCTTCACATTCCGCTTACTCATATTTTTCTATGCGTTTGGCCTCATCGGGAATCTGCCTCAATCTCAGGCGGCGTCGCCATCGATAACGGTGACAATGATTGATTCGCAGACCGCGCAACTTTCCTGGACGAACTTTCCCAGCGGATTCAGCCTAGAAGAAGCGGACGCGCTTCCACCGACGAACTCGTGGCGAGCTTATAATCAAGCTCCCACCTTTCAAAATAACCAATTTTTTATCACGTTGATCGTCGCCAAATCGACGGACAGATTCTTCCGGCTGCGCCAGACATCAAGCGAAGGTTTACCACCAGATCCGGGCACGGTCGCCTCACCGCTGGATGCAACCGTGGTTACCGATTTCACCACAGCGACCGCGTTTCTCTATTCTTCCGGCAACCCGATTCAAACGGGAGTCACCAACAGTGCGATCGAATCTCGGCGAGCGGCAGTGTTGCGAGGCAAGGTCGCGGCCCGCGATGGCTCGCCGCTCCCGGCCGTCACGATCAGCGTGCTCGGCCACCCCGAGTTTGGTCAGACGCTCACCCGTGCCGACGGGGCGTTCGATCTTGCCGTCAACGGCGGCGGACAACTCACGCTGCGCTACGAGAAGAATGGCTTCCTGGCCGCTCAACGCGCCGTCGTCGCGCCCTGGCGTGACTACGCCTGGCTGCCCGATGTTGTGATGATTCCGTTCGACGCCGCTGTGACCACGGTCGATCTCAGTGTCGCGGCGATGCAAGTGGCGCGCGGTGGTGCGGTAAGCGATGCCGATGGCGCGCGACGAGCGACGATCCTCTTCCCGCAGGGCACTAGCGCCAGTTTGATCATGCCGAACGGTACGACCCAGACGGTCAATTCGCTTAACATCCGCGCCACCGAGTTCACCGTTGGAGCCAACGGACCCGTCGCGATGCCGGCACCATTGCCCCCCTCAAGTGGCTACACTTATTGCGCGGAACTCAGCCTGGACGAAGCTGTCGCGGCGGGCGCCACCGAAGTGCGCTTCAACCAGGCGCTGCCAGTGTACGTCGAGAACTTCCTCGGCTTCCCGGTGGGCACGGCGGTGCCCGCCGGCTACTACGACCGGCAGAAGGGCCAGTGGATCCCTTCGGCCAACGGCCGGGTGATCAAGGTGCTCAACATCACTGGCGGTCTGGCCGATCTCGACACGGACGGCAACGCCGCGGCCGATGACGCAACGAAATTAGCAGCCCTTGGCGTCACGGCTGAGGAACGGGCGCACCTGGCGCAACTCTACGCGCCCGGCCAGACACTGTGGCGCGTACCTATCAGTCACTTCAGCCCGTGGGACTTCAACTGGCCCTACGGCCCGCCGACCAATGCGATTTCCCCACCAGGCCCGAAGAAGAACAATCCTCCGGTAGATAACCCGAACGAAGAGTGCGGTTCCGTCATCGGCATCGAGGGCCAGACGCTGGGCGAGTCGGTGGCGGTCACTGGCACGCCGTGGCGGCTGCACTACCAGAGCGAACGCGTGCCTGGCCGCAAGGATGCCTACACACTTGAAATTCCCGTGAGCGGGACGGTGGCGATCCCGGCGACCCTGCAGCAGATGCGCGTCGAGGTGAGTATCGCCGGACGCCTGTATCAGGCGGCATTCCCGCCCGCGCCCAATCTCACCTACACCCTCACATGGGACGGCATCGACGGTTACGGCCGGCTTTTGCAGGGCAGGCAACTCGCTGTCGTACAAGTTCACTTTGACTATGTGCCGCAG
>JBDTOW010000462.1:0-4564 GCA_039933075.1 Verrucomicrobiota bacterium
GGCAGCACGCTAAACAGATACAAACGCCGCGCTCCGAATTTCGAAAGTGTCGGGTTGTGCTAACAAGGGTGCGCTCCACTCGCGCACCCCTGCGCTCGGCTCGCCCAGTTCTCGGAGCGCCACGATTCGCTAGAATGCAGGGCAGATGAAACGGCGTCCGTCGATTCCCGAGGGATGGCCGAATTTAACAATCAAACAAAACCAAAGAAAAATTATGGAAAGCAAAACGTCTACAATGTTCCACAAAACCCAACGCGCAAAATGGCTTGTCGGCCTGGCGATTGCCGGGCTTCTCTCTCAAATCGCAGTTCGCGCTGTCGAGTTTAAGTACCTTTTCACTCCCTTCGTCGTCGCTGCTAAAAGAGGCACAGCCACCCTGAACTACACCCATCCCAACACCATCATAGGACCAGATGCAAAGATAAGGAGCGATCAGAAGGTTCAGCTCTTTTTTGATGTTTATAAACTGCAGCAACCGGACTTGGTCAACGGCGACAAACCGGGCCCGTCGAAGTATGTGTTCGTCGGGCGGCAAGTTTGTGACCAGGTCGTGAGCGTGGGAGAAGCTACTTCTTTTAGTGTCGCTTTCGTCCAGGACAGCTCCGCGCCCGGCAATTTGATCCGTCCGGGAGTCCTCGTGAGCGTCCAGGACAGCAGCTTGGACGCCGCGCCTCCCAGTTTGGAATTAATTCTGTGTGACGGTTTCGACCCCGTCGAGTGTAACGGTTCCTACAATATCCTGATCGGCTTGCTCCTTCCGGCGGGGCAAAAGGGACAGAAATAGCTGCGTTGTCCGGCCGTCGGTTTTGAGGGGAGTTGGCCCATGCTTCGGGGGCCAACTCCCTGCCGTATTTTCGCAGGGATCAGAAATACACTGAATCATGCTGCTAAACGTTGCCGTGCCACCGAGGATGAAAAGTAACTGCGGAAGTAAGTCCGCGGTCAGAAAAAGACGTGCTCACCGACTCCTGTCAGTGGTTACGTATTTCGGAAAGAAGCGCACAAGGACCGCGACTGGGGAAATATTTCCTTGAATCCGCATCCTCAAAACGCAGCACGATAGTCTGTGTTCAGGAAGGGGCGAAGCAACTTCAGATAGGATGGCTGAGGATTAACCGCAAAATCCGAAACCTGGCTATCCGTGATCGGCAACCTCTGATAGTCGTCCTCGTAAAGCATCAGGCCCAGGCCGGCCTGGCGCATGTTGTTCAGGCACTTAATCCGAAGGCCTTTTTCCTTGGCCTTCGCCAGGGCTGGCAACAGCATACTAGCCAGAATCGCGATGATCGCAATCACGACCAGCAGCTCGATCAATGTGAAGGCCCGGGCGTGTGCACGCTTTAAAATATCATACAAGCGATATTCTCTATACAAACTGGAACTGACAAAGGCAAGATTTCTTGAGTTGAGGCGGAGGCTGGCGTTTAATTTTGCCGCAAGCTCAACAAATTCTCCTCATGAGTGCCAAACACCTATGATGAACATTACTCGGGAACAAATCTGGGAATTAAGGAAGATAATATCGACAAGTTTTACCAACAAAGGTGTCTATACGATTTCCCTCTGTGGCAAGAGCTATAAAGTTGCCTACGAAGGCAGGAACATAAAAGAGGACCGGGATTATTCCCTGCTAAGACATCTAGGGGCCGGCAGAAGCTGCATTTTGGATGTGGGCTCGAACGTGGGCATCAGCTCCCTTTTGTTGGCAGAGAATAACAATGCTCGCATATATTCTTTTGAAGCGTCCGAGGAATCGGCCCGGTTAGCGATCCAGCATGGAACATGGAATGGGATTGCTGATCGATTAACCGTCGTGAATGCATTGGTGACCGATCGATCGGGCGATTCAATTCCTTTTTATTGGGAGCACTCGTCACCCGGTGCCTCAATCACCGCCGGGTATTTGGGACATTCCTTTGCTATTTATAAGAGCTCTTTGGCGCTGGATGATTTTGTTGCCAGGCATGCTATCCGCCCGGACTTGATCAAAATGGACGTTGAAGGAGCAGAACGGATGGCATTGCGAGGGTCGTTACAAACCATGCAAAATTGCCACCCGTTGATCGTGATCGAGCTTCATTCCAATTCCTATGGGGCTCTTACCTTCCAGGAAAATGCACAGCATCTTTTGGATCTGGCCGCATCGGCAGGCTATGAAATGGTCTATCTCAGGACATTGGAAACAGTGGCATCCGGCAATCAACTCGACCGGGGGCGGTGCCATGTTTTGTTATGCCGGCGAGGCTTTAATTATAAAGAATTATTTAAGAATTTTCCGACAACCAGATTATGAGACTGTCTTAGATGTTTTCTCCGACGTAAAGCGACGTTTTATCCGGGACGGTCATTTCGGGTCCCAAAGGCGCATCCTCTTGAGAAAGGATTCTGTAATTGCGGATTTGCAGCGACACTTTGCGCCCGTCGTAGAGGGCGAGCTGTGCATATTCTTCCTTGGTCATACGAGAGCGGAGCGTCAGCCCTGAGAGGAGCTCGAGTTCGAGGCGGAGCATGACGCCGAGAAAAAAAGTATGCCGTACCACAGCTTGATACGGATATTGTGTGAGTTCGGACGAGATTTGCACCGAAAAGGGCCGGAAGCCGATGCGTATTTTCTCTCCATCTTTGTAATCCGCAGCCGGAAATTGCAGCTCGCCCGCGCGACCCACTCCCTTAAAGACTTCGAGCTCAAGCACGTTCATGACGCCGATGAAGCGGGCGACGAATTCGTTGACCGGCTGCTCGTAAACATCGCGCGGAGTCCCGATCTGCTCCAGGTGTCCGCCGGAAAAGATAATGATACGATTGGAAACCTCCATGGCCTCTTCCTGATCGTGAGTTACGAAAAGGGTGGTCAGGTTTAAATCATGATGCAGATGGACCAGCCATTCGCGCAACTCCTGGCGGATCTTCGCGTCCACCGCGCCGAACGGTTCGTCCAGCAAAAGAACGCTGGGTTTTGGCGCGAGCGAGCGAGCAATGGCGACACGCTGTCGCTGCCCGCCGGACAGTTGATGCGGATAGCGCTTCTCCAGCCCCTCCAATCCCAGCAGCTTGAGAAGTTCGGCGACACGCGATTTGAGGTCGGCTCTTTTCCACTTTTTGATCTTAAGACCGAACGCGATATTCTTGAACACGTTCATGGTTTTGAACAGCGCGTAGTGCTGGAAGACGAAACCAATATTCCGTTGTTGGACCGAAAGGTTATTGACCAATCGGCCGCGAATGTAGATTTCGCCTTCGGTGGGCACTTCCAGGCCAGCAATCATGCGAAGCACGGTGGTCTTGCCGCCGCCGCTGGGACCCAGCAGGCCGACCAACTCACCTTCCTTAACGGAGAAATTAACGTTATTCACGGCGGAAACTTCGCCGAATCTTTTGCTGACGTTTCTTAGCTCGATGCTCATTGACGCGCCTTTACTCCATTGGCTTGCTGGGCCCGTTCGTATTCCCGCTGGGTTTTCCACTCGAGGCACGTTTTGATTCCGAGGGTCAAGAGGGCCAGTAGCGCCAGGAGGCTTGCCACGGCGAAGGCGGCGGCGCTATTGTATTCGTTGTAAAGTTTCTCGACGCGCAATGGCATCGTGTCGGTCTGGCCGGTGATGTGGCCGGAAACAACCGAGACGGCGCCAAATTCTCCCATCGCCCGGGCGTTGCAGAGAATGACCCCGTAAAGCAAACCCCATTTCACCGATGGCAAGGTGACATGCCAGAAAGTCTGCCAGCCGTTCGCGCCGAGCGTCAATGCCGCCTGTTCCTGTTCCGATCCGGTCGCTTGCATGACCGGAATCAACTCCCGCGCCACGAACGGAAAGGTAACGAATACGGTGGCGAGAACGATGCCCGGCACGGCGAAGATAATTTTGATGTCATGCGCATCCAGCCATTTTCCGCAATAACCCTGGAGGCCGAATAAAACAACGAAAACCAGGCCGGAGATCACCGGTGACACAGCGAAAGGAAGATCAATAATTGTGATCAGAAACGCCTTGCCGCGAAACTCGAACTTGGCAATCGCCCACGCCGCCGCGAGACCGAAGATCAGATTTAGAGGCACGCTAATGGCGGCCACGGTCACGGTGAGTCGAACCGCAGCCAGTGTGTCGGGATGCCCCAATGATTCCAGATAGAATCGCCAACCTTTCGCGAAAGCCTGCGCGAAGACATTGATCAAAGGCAGCAGCAAAAAGACCGCCGAAAAGCTCATCGCGATACCGATCAAGAGCCATCTCACCAGCGGCGTCTCTTCACTGCCGCGCTGCGATTTTGCGCCGCCCTTTCGCCAGTTGGGTTTGACTGCTTCTCCCATATTCAGCTTTGGTAGCGGCTGGCCCAGTGTTCAAGCCAGTTGATGACGGCCAGCATCGCGAAAGAAATTACCAGCAGCACCACTGCCAGGGCGATGGCGCCGTTATAGTCGTACTCCTCCAACCGCATGACGATCAGGTAAGGCGCAATTTCAGTCCGAAAGGGGATGTTGCCGGAGATGAAGACGACGGAACCGTATTCGCCAACCGCGCGGGCAAAGGCGAGCGAGAAGCCAGTGATAACTGTCGGGAGCAACGTT
>JBDTOW010000463.1:0-4560 GCA_039933075.1 Verrucomicrobiota bacterium
CATTTCCGGATTCGCCACGCTCCTGGGCGGCGTTTGGAAGAGGACTATCGGAATCGAGCATTTGATCAGCGCAGCAGCCATCGCCTACGTCGTCGCCGGATTACTGATGCTCTTTGGAATCAGGCTTTTCTTCAATCGGGATTTTGACCGGGTGCATTGACGTTACTTCACGCACGGCGGCAATTGGGATATCATGGACGGCGCCCCACTTCTCCCAATCATCCGCGCTTCGCAAAAAAAACCGCTTTTCGAGTTCTTCTCGAGTGCCGGTCTCGAGTTCGAGGATCTGACGCAGGCGTTGCCAGAAGTGGGGCTCGAGCGCCGCCAACGCGATCCAGCCCTGCTGCGCGCGATAGATATTATAACCGGGCAATCCGCCACCGAGCAACGCGCCGGGTGCCGTCAAACCGTGGCGCAACGGATCAGCGAACGGCGCGCTCGCTTCAACCAATGACACCTCGGCATAACCGCTCCGGCGGTCTCGTTCACGTGCAAACAGGAGTGCCATTGCCATGCTCACGGCCCGCTCCGCGCTCGACAGGTCGGCAAGCAATGTGCGAGGTAGATGGGGAGGAACGAGCAAGCCGAGCTCAGCCTGATACGTAAGGTCGTGTCCAGCGACATTCTCTTTTGGCGCGGGATAGCCGACGATGGCAACTTGAGCCAGCCGTGGGTAACGCGCGTGTAGTTGAGGCCAAGTCAGCCCCAGCCGCCCCAAAGCCGCCGGACGGCTGGAGGTCAGCAAAAGATCGGTTTCCTCGAGAATTTTATCGAAACGCGTGCGTTCCGCGGAATCCTTGAGGTCGAGCCGAATGACATTCTGGCCCGCGGCAAGGTTCCGATACCAGTCTGGACAGTATTGAGCGAGCGGATCTCCGGCAGGCGGTTCAATTTTGGTCACCGAGGCGCCGAGTTGGTGAAGACGGGCGGCCGCCACCGGGCCGGGCACATTGAGCGCCAGGGTTACGACGCGAATCCCCTCGATCGGTTTGTCATGGTAATCAGAGGACATCAGGAATTCAACGGCTCGAAATGTCGGCGCGCGGAGGCAGTGCCGGAGTCGTCACGAAGAGATGACAACTGCTTTGCGCCTGGCCTCGCGCAGCGACTTCGGTTTCGCCTGGATGTTGACAGGAAGTTGGCTTTCGACTTGGGTCTCAGCGCCGGGTTTGGCTGACGCTAGCTTGCCTGGAACGGGCCGCATCATCACGTAACGCAAGTCTTTTTCTTCGATCACTTCAAAGCCGAGCCGCCGGTAAAGTTTAAGGGCAGGATTAGTTTTAAGCACCCCCTGGAAAACGACAGGAATCCCCAGAGAATCCGCTTCGGCCATCGTTTGCTTGAACAATGCCGAACCGATTCCCAGTCCTTGAAATTTCGGCATCAGATGGAGATTGATGTAACGGATTTCCTTTGGCGATCGTACAATGGCAACCGCACCGGCGGTCTTCCCATCCACTTCGATGATCTCATGGACTGAAAGGTCGAAGTCGAGATAATATGCCTCCTGCTGTTCCTTGCTCCATCCCGGAAACTCCGAAACATAGACTTGCAGCGTGTGCCTCCGGAGGTGATACAGAAAATCACAGTCTTTCATACGAGCAGGCCGCAACGTGAAGGTTGGAGGGGGAGGTTGACTCTCTTGCACCCCGGCTTCCTCCGCCGGTGGTGTTGCTGCACTGATGACGTTTTGGGCGTCACCATCTGAAAGCTCGATCAACTTGCGTCGAGTGTCACGCAGACTTTTAGGCTTGGGTTCGCTGGATGGCTGCTCTGTCATAAATGTTTTTGGTCGTAACCTCGGTGTCAAGTTGAGAGCGTTCAAAGGCAGTTCGGGCCGGGCTACCACGGAAGACAACAAGGCCTGGAAGTCAGCGCACAAGTTGGCAATGCTGGGGCCATCGAATAAATCAGTGAAGTATTCGACATAACCCCCAAGGCCCTCCGGCTTGGCATGAAGTTCGGCGGCAATGTCGAACTTGGCCATGTGGTTGTCGATCTGCAGAAACTTGGAAATCAATCCGGGAAAGTTCATTACCGGAAGTGGCCCGGTGAGGAGACGAAAATTGACTTGAAACAGGACCATGCGGTTGGGGACCCGTTCTGGCTTCAGTTCCTCGACCAATTTTTCAAATGGGATGTCTGCATGAGAAAATGCTCCGAGCGCAACTTCCTTCATGCGCCGCAGCAATTCCAGAAAATTTGGGCTCCCCGCAAAACTGGTGCGTAAAACCAATGTGTTACTAAAGCAGCCGATCAAACTATCGAGTTCCGGGAAATTGCGGCCGGCAATCGGCGTGCCCACGACGATTTCGTCCTGTCCCGAATACAGCGAAAGCAGCGCCTGGAAGGCGACGGCCAGTGTCATATAAAGGGTGACGCCCTCACGCCGGCTCAGTGCTTCAAGCGAGTCGAGCAGCGGTTTGGGCATCAGCAGATAATGTCGCGCGCCGCGGAAGCTCAGCCTCGCGGGGCGCGGCCGGTCCGTCGGCAGGTCCAAACCCGGCGGCGCGCCCGAGAGTTGCTTCTTCCAATAGGCGACTTGCTCTTCAGATGCCGGGCCTTGTAACCACTGCCGATGCCAGCAGGCAAAGTCCGCATACTCGATCGGCAAAGCAGGCAGGCTTGACGATTTGTCCGCACAGCATGCTTCGTAATGCGCGGCCAGGTCGGAAAAAAGGATTGCCACAGACCAGCCGTCGACCGCGATGTGATGCGCTGTCACCAATAACACATGATCTTCCGGCCCCAACCGCAGCAACCTGGCCCGAAGCGAGAAGTCTTTCTCCAAATTGAATGGTTGATACGCCTCTTCGGTGGCCAAGCGCATCATCTCATGCTCCCGTTTGTCGGGAGGCGATGACGTCAGGTCAATTTCTGGGAACGGAAAATCCCCAGGTAGGGCAATCGCTTGCCAGGGCTGTCCATCGATGCTGGGAAATGTGGTGCGTAAAATGGAGTGTCGCCGAACAGTTTCTTCGAAGCTCCGCTTAAGCGCGCCCGGATTGAGAGGGCCTGTAAGGCGCAAGGCGCGATAAACGTTGTAAGCGGAATTACCCGGCTCGAGCTGGTCGAGGAACCAAAGTCTTTGCTGTGAATAAGACAATGGACACGGGCCAGTTATCGTTCGGCGAGGGATCGTTGACTGACTCGGCGCTCCGACTCGGTTTTCCTTAACACGTCGGAGCAGAAGGGCCTTCTGTTCGGGGGAAAGTTGTCGGATCCGAAGGCCAATATCTGTTGCCGCGCTTGGTTTCCCGTCGCCCGGAACCTCGTGATCGACATTCGTCATTACGACATCATACAAGAATCGAAGCAGGTTTCCATATCACTGACGCGCCTTATAATTGCAACAGAGATTGCAGGACGCCGAACCGCCCAAAGATGCCTCCGGTCAGGCGCCGGAATGTTTCGTCTCATCTGCCAAAAGGCGCTCGGCCTCTTCATCCGACATTCCCTCGAGATCAACCAGCATCGAGTCGAGTTCGTCCCCACCGGTTTGTTCTTTCTTTGCTTCCACGATGATTTCAGCAAGTTTCGCCACGGTCGGACTTTCGAAGATCGTGCGCAAACCTATTTGGATTTCGAACGCTGCGCGAATTCTTGCGATTACCTGGGTCGCCAACAGCGAGTGTCCACCCAATTCGAAGAAATTATCGTGAATGCCAACCCGATCGGCTTTAAGGACTTCAGCCCAGATGCCAGCCAGCGTTTCCTCGGCTGAATTGCGAGGGGCCACGAACGGTTTCTCCTTTGGCACAATAGCTTCATCTGGATTTGGGAGCGCCCGGCGGTCCATTTTGCCGTTCGGTGTGAGCGGCATCTTCTCGAGCTTTATGAAGACGGACGGGACCATGTAGTCTGGCAATTGTTCCGTGAGGTAGCCTCTTAATTCCTCCGCTGCCACCATGGAGCCAGCCGTTGGCACGAAGTAAGCCACTAATTTCTTGTCGCCGGTTTTTTCCTGGTGAGCGATGACGGCGGCCTGCTGGACCATCTTGTTGCGGGAAAGAACCTCTTCAATTTCAGCCAATTCTACGCGGAATCCCCGAATCTTTACCTGATGGTCCAATCGGCCCAGGAATTCTATACTGCCATCAGCTAGATACCGCGCCAAATCGCCGGTTCGATAAAGTCGCGCATCGCGATCCGTCGAGAATGGATTGCGGACGAAGCGTTCGGCCGTTTGTTCCGGCTGGTTCAGGTAACCGCTGGCCCCACCTGCACCACCGATAAACAGTTCGCCCACTACACCAATTGGAACTGGTACCAAGCGCGAATCGAGGAGGTAAACTTGGGTATTCGCTATCGGCCGGCCGATCGGGACGGTCAACGATCTCGTGCTGTCAAAATTCGCACCGTCCACATCAAAGGTTAGCGATCCAACGGTGGTCTCGGTGGGGCCGTAATGATTGATCACTTTGCACGCGCCGCCGGCCCTGATGCGCTGAATCAAATCCCAAGAAGACGCTTCTCCGCCAAGAAAAAGAACCTTTCGAGGCAAGAGTGCATTGCCACTCTGAGACACCAGCAAGGAATTCAAGTGCGAAGGGGTGATCT
>JBDTOW010000464.1:0-4560 GCA_039933075.1 Verrucomicrobiota bacterium
CGCATAAATTAAAAGCGAAGTACGCAGGTGCTGTTGGCCGCCATTTCAGCCAGTTTGCTTGCGCTGATGCGCTCAAACTTCACCGGTGATTGCCCAAGATCTTCGAGAAATGGCGCGCCGGTTTCCACGTAAATCGGGCGACCAAACTCGCCAACAAGGGGGAGATAACGCGTAAAGTTGTCTTCGTCTTCCAGGCCGTCGACGAACTCCCCCAGCGCGAGGACAGAGGCCTCACACAGACAGACGGTCACATCGACTTTTTTCCAGGTTCCGATGCCAGCGGCGATGCGAACTGCTTCTGCTGGACGCGGGCTCGTGCGGGGGTCGCTGTTAATGATAAAGAGCGCACTGGGATTCATGTGAAGCAAGTCGACCGAATGCCGTGTGGAATCGCGTTGGATCAGTTAAAACTGAGGAAGCGGTTGGTGCCGACGATAAGGTCACTCAGCACGGTCAATCCTGAGAAGATCGCTTTATCGGTCATTGGCAGAGCTCGGTGCTGCGCAGCGTACGCACAGGCGTAAAGTTTAAGGCCTCGATCGCGCAGCAATTGGAGTTTTGACTCGTCCACTCCAAAGACGGCTTCATCAATACAGTACAGATAAACATCAACTCCTTCGCTCAAGGCGGTTTCAGCAAGGGACAACCCGCGCGCGAAATTGGCGTGGGTCGGTGGTACCGAGAGCAGGATCCCGAGTTTTTTGCCGCGCAACATAGCGGCAACCTAGGGAACTTTTAACGCCGTGTCAAACGACTCGCTGGCGACGGCAACGGAAGAAAGACCTTCACTTCAGAAAGAGCCAATCAAGCTCGGCCGGGGTTAACCGGTCGCGAGCGACTGGCCAGCACAGAACGGACAACTTCCAACAGATCGCGCGGCTGAAAAGGTTTGCTGATAAAATCGTCCGGTTTGGTGGCGCCGGTTTCCCAAATTTCCTGGCCAATGCTGCCGCTGTAAAGAATTGTTTTGACTGCAGGATGCAGGCGTTTGCACTGTTCGATTAACTCAAGACCGCTCATTTCATCCATGACGTAATCGGTAAAAAGCAAATCCGGCTTGGGTTCGGCCGCGATAAATGCCTCCAAAGCCCTTTTGGGATTATCGAAGAGTATAACCTGGTAATGCTGCATGCTAAGGACGGCCTCAACAACTTCAGCTACCATAATCTCATCATCCACCACAAAAATTAGGACCTCTCCTTTTTGTGTTTTCTCACATACCCCCTCAGTCATGTCGCAATTGTCCTTAATCCCGCTCCTGTGTAAACCTAAAACGCAGCAAGTATCGAACCGGCCGTTATGCGCTACACTAACCGCGGGTTAACTAAACTGCAAGAAATGCCTTTTCCCGGTAAATTCTCCGTTGCGTTTCAGATGTTCTTGAGGGTAACCTTCGAGCGAATTAGGCGCTTAAGCCGTTCCTGGTCAAACTCCGGAAGATTTATGAGACCCGACCGCCGCCGTTGGACACACAAGGTAGCCCCAACACAAAAAGAAGACACATCCGCTGGTAAGCAGGCACGTTTCGGGGGTGCGCAACTGAGTCAAACCAAGGCAGAAGGCAAAAAAAAGCCGGTGACGATTCCCGCGCTACTGTTGGAAGATGACACAGCAACGACTCTCGCTCCAACCGGACCCGGAGGACCCTACGCCCTGGAGGGCCCCGCATACACTCCACCTCTCCAGCCGGTCGAGCAATCGGGCGAATTGCCTGAAGCTTACGGAACCCAAAGACTATTCCTCATCGCTCGCGATCCGCACTGGCTCTACGCACATTGGGATCTTACTCGCGAACACCTCAGACAGTACAACGCCCTCTCGGCCGACCGCCATTTAGTTCTGCGAGTCTACGTCAACTCCGTGTCAGAACAACCCTTAACCGAGATTCATGTTCACCCGGAATCGCGGAATTGGTTCGTGTATGTCGAGCACGGAGGCGCGAAGTATCTAGCGGAGCTAGGCTATTACGAGCGGAACAGCCGAAAATGGATTACGATTTCGAAGTCGAAAGCAACGCTAACCCCTGCTGACACACTTTCGCCGGACACAACGGCGCGTTTCGCCACGATTCCCTTCGAAGACTCGTTGCAAAAACTCACCGAGACGGCGAATGCATCGGTTGGCACGCGTGTACTTTTGACGGAGGCGATCAAACAACCGTATGTTTCCGACGACCCGCAACGGGCGACAGCCACCTTCCCCCCGACCCAATCGGTCCCTGCTGCGGAAGAGGCAGGCGTGCCAACCGGCGAATCATCGCCTGACACCACGGCGCGTTTCGCGGTAACTCCATCCGAAGCTTCGATCGAAGAATTCGTCGGGATAATTAAGGCATTCGTTGGTACAAACATTCCAGTGGAAGCGTTGGAGGAACTTCCTGTTTCGGACAGTCCGCGACCGGCGCACAACAGCCCGGTACCGGGTGATTCTTCGGCGCCCCACGAAGAGGACTTCGGGCAACTCGCGGCTGGGGATCGAGCGCCTCGCGCAGGGGTTGAGCCGTCCGAGGTCACCGAGTTGGTCTGGCGCAAACTGATAGCAAAGATTTTGCCGGCTGCGGCGGCGGAGTTTTCCTTCCCGACTTCGCCGCCGAGCGCTTTCTCTAACGTATCCAGTCCGGTTCCCATCGCGGAACGCAAAACTGATTTTTGGTTCAATGTGAACGCGGAACTGGTCGTGTACGGCGCCACTGAGCCTGACGCGAGCGTCACTATCGGCGGTCGTATGATTAAGTTGCGGCCCGACGGTTCGTTCAGTTATCGTTTTGCGCTGCCGGATGGCGCTTACGAACTGCCGGTAGCAGCGGTGTCTGCGAATCAAATCGACGGTCGCGCGGCGGAGTTGAGTTTTCAACGCAGAACTGAATACCGCGGCAATGTCAGCGCACATCCGGAAGACCCAAGCCTGAGTGCGCCTGCTTCTGCGCCACACGTAGCTTGAATTGCTCGGCTGATTTCCTCATTCACCTTGTCCGCCCCTGATCCATGCTTGGCTATATTGCTCTCGTTCTCCACGCGCATCTTCCATTTGTTCGCCACCCCGATCACGAAAAATTCCTCGAAGAGAGCTGGCTGTTTGAAGCCATAACCGAGACCTACCTCCCCTTGGTCCAAACGATGAACCGTTGGCTGAGTGACGGCGTGGACGCGCGTCTCACTCTGACACTGTCGCCAACCCTCTGCTCGATGTTGGTAGATCCGCTCCTGCAGGACCGGTATCTTCGACATCTGAACGGCTTGATTGAGCTGGCGGAAAAAGAAATCCACCGCACTCGCTGGGACAAGACCTGTCATTCGCTGGCTTTGACGTATCACCAGCGATTTATTGCGCTACGCGATGCCTTCTCTGCTCACGGACGAGATCTCGTCGGGGCATTTCGAAGGTTTCAAGATCTTGGCAGACTCGAAATTATCACCACTGCCGCCACTCATGCGTTGCTTCCCCTCCTGGGGGATCACGCGCCGTCCGTTCGGGCGCAGATCCTGACCGCCCGCGATCATTATCGGTCTTGTTTTGGTTGTGATCCCCGGGGCATCTGGCTGCCGGAGTGTGCTTACGTGGAAGGGGTGGAAAACGTTTTGCAGGAAGCAAATATCCGCTGGTTCATTATCGACACTCACGGTGTAATCCATGCCCGCCCGCGTCCGCGACACGGTGTCTATGCTCCCATCTTCACTCCGAATGGTATCGCCGCGTTCGGACGCGATCTCGACTCCGCCACGCAGGTCTGGAGCAAAAACGAAGGCTATCCGGGCGACTTTCGTTATCGCGATTTTTATCGGGACATCGGTTTCGACCTCGATTTCGATTACGTCAAGCCGTACCTTCCTTCTGCCGACCATCGGGGGTTCACCGGGATGAAATATTACCGTATTACCGGAGGAGCGGGCGAGAAGGAAGTCTACGACCGCAACACGGCACTGCTCGCTGCTGCCGAGCACGCCGGCCACTTTCTCAATTCGCGTGTCGGGCAAATCGAGCATTTGTGCGCAATCATGGATCAACCGCCGCTATTACTCTCGCCCTATGACGCGGAGCTTTTCGGTCACTGGTGGTATGAAGGGATCGAATTCCTCGATTACTTCATCCGCAAGGCCTGGTACGACCAGAAGACTTTTACACTCATAACCCCTGAGGACTATTTGCACCGGCACCCCACGCAACAGGTGGCCGCCCCCAGCGCGTCGAGTTGGGGCGAGGAAGGCTATTGGCGGGTCTGGCTCAATGAAACGAACGAGTGGATCTATCCTCACCTTCACGTGAACCAGGAACGAATGACAGAGCTGGTCCAAAAATTTCCGCACGCTGCCGGCCTGACCGAACGCGCCCTTAAACAGGCCGCTCGGGAGCTGTTGCTCGCCCAAGCCAGTGACTGGCCGTTCATTCTCCGCACCGGCACCAGCCCCGATTACGCCCGTAAACGGGTCAAGGATCATCTCCTCCGTTTCATTGCCTTGCATGAACAACTCACCACTACACGGATCGACGAGGCTTGGCTTCAGCGGGTTGAAGGGATCGATAATATTTTTCCTGAAATCAACTACCGTTGTGTTCAGATGA
>JBDTOW010000465.1:0-4553 GCA_039933075.1 Verrucomicrobiota bacterium
AAGTGATTCAATCCGCCTCGGTCCTCGATCAAGTCATCAGCGGTCTGGATTTGAACCGCCGGTGGGCGACACGGTACGGCGTGGAAGGACAGCCCCTCAAGACACCTCAAACGCGCCTCTTGCTCAAACGCAAGATTGATGTCCGCCAGTTCCGCAATACCAGCATGATCGAGATCCGCGCCTACAGTGAGGAGAAGGAGGAAGCGGCAGAGATCTCCAATAAAATTGCGGCTGTCTACAAGGAAACGCGAATTAATTCTGAGATCGAGCGCACGGGAAAAAGCATTGATAAATTGGAGGAGGAACTCACGCACCAGAATCAAGAACTGACAAAACTCCAGTCAACGGTCGACAACCTGCGTGAAACCAACAATATTTCAGACGCGGCGGTGGAATCGGGTTTCGTGATGACGTTGGAGCCTGAGACGTTGCGGCGGTTGGAGGCTGTGCGCATCGAGGCAAGCTCTCTCTCGGCGAAATGGGGCACACTTTATGAGCAACTGAAGAATCTCTCGCGCGAGGATCTGGCCAAAGCGATCCCGACCGCCTACCCCGATGCGCTGCTCGCCGATCTTTTAGGCAGGCAGGCCCTGACCGAGCAGCAATTGACGACTTCACTTAAGGATCTGACCCCGGCAAATATGGAGGTGCAGCGCCTTAACGGCCTCCGTGATACTATCGCTCGCCAGATCGAAGCCCGTCTCGATGGCGTGATGCGAGGACTCCAGACCCAGCTTGCCATTGCTGAGGCGCAATACACCAATGTCGTCGCCCAATTGGATGCGGCCAAGAAGAATGACATTGAGAAGCAGAAACAGTACAGTCCCTACTTCTCGCAGAAGCGCAGTTTGGAAACTCTGAAAAAGATGCGCGACGCGCTTAGCATGAAGATCACCGCGGAGAAAATCGACGTTAGGATTCCGCGTTCGGCGATCGTGGAAATTACCGACCCCGCGGAACCCGGACTACGTCCCGTGCGGCCGAACATTCCGTTGAATATCGCCTTGGGAATCGTGGTGGGATTGATGGTTGGCGTTGGGCTGGCGTTCTTCATCGAGTACCTGGATACCAGCGTCAAAACTATTGACGATGTCGAACGCACCTTGCAAGCCCCGGTGTTGGGTGTCATCCCACAAAATGTCGGCTCGCTATTGGATGAAGGTCCGGAAAGCCCGCACGCGGAATCCTATCGCGTGCTGCGCACCAATATCCTGTTCTCGCGCAAGGACGACAAGCTGAACACGATTACCGTGGTCAGCGGTGGCGCTGGCGAAGGAAAGTCGACGACCCTGTTCAATCTCGCGACGGTATTCGCCCAGAGCGGCCAGCGTGTGTTAATCGTCGATTCAGACTTGCGGCGTCCGAGCATCCATAAGTTCCTCCGTGTGTCCAACTCCATTGGATTAACCAACTTGTTGTTGAAACAAAACCGCCTGGAGGAAGTCATCCAGACCACGTCGCTGCCGACTCTCGATTTCATGCCGAGCGGCAAGCTGCCCAGCAGCTCGATGGGTGTCTTGAATTCGGTGGCGATGAAAGAAATGGTTCAAGAGCTCAAGCGCCGGTACGAGTTCGTTTTCTTCGACTCGCCCCCGATCATGGGAGTCAGCGACGCGGCGATCCTCGCCAGCGAAGTGGACCTTTCCCTCCAGGTCATTCAATATCGCAAATATCCGCAGGCGATGACAATTCGGGCGAAGCAGATGGTCGAGAAGGTCGGCGGCAATCTTGTGGGCGTGGTGTTGAATAACATCAACATGTCACAGGATGAGAACTACTATTACTACAGCGGTTACTACTACGATTACTATTCCAAACAGGACGATGAAACTGCGACGAAGAGCAACGGACAGAAAAAGGCCACGGTTGAGCCGCAGAATCGCATCGACCTTAAGAAAAAATATTAATTGGCCTTCCCCGCAACGTTGCTTTAGCTTTTTGTCCGTATGCTCTACTTGATCAGAACTGTGGGGGTGTTTTCTCGCCTCGGCGCTCTCCTGGTGGCGGTTGTCATGCTATCGGGCTGTGAAACCTTCGAGAGTTCACCATCGGCACCTCCATCCGCCGCTAACGTGTCCGCCGCCAATGTATTTGCGGATTCGGGCGGTATGGATATCCTGCGTGCAAACGATCTGGTGCAGGTTTATTTCTCGGGTAATCCCAGCGCGCCGAAGGACTTCAACGAAAGAATCAAGGAGGACGGCACGATTTCGCCGCCCATGATCACCACGCCGGAAGACGGCTCCGTCAAAGCCGAAGGCAAAACCGTGGGGGAACTGCAGAAGATATTGCAAGAACGGTATAACAAATACTTTCGTAATCTGACGGTCACCGTTCTGACCGAAAGCCGGTATTTTTATGTCGATGGCGAGGTCCGGAGTCCCAGCCGCCAAGCGTATTCCGGGGCAATCACCGTCACCAAAGCGATCGCTGCCGCTGGCGGTTTTACCGATTTTGCGAAGCGGAGCCAAGTCCATTTGATCCGTGCGAACGGGCAGAAATTCACGATTAGTTACGACAAGGCCTTGCGCAGAGCCGAGCTGGATTTGTCTGTTCATCCGGGCGACCAGATCGTCGTTCCACGGCGACGCATCTAGCCTGGCATGGTGCAGTTAACTGTTCTTTCCGGAAAGACGGCGGGCGCTCTCGTGGTTGCCCGCCGTTTTCCTTTTCGCATCGGCCGCGCTCCCGATGACAATCTTCGAATCGAGGAGGCGGGCATCTGGGATGGCCACCTTGAACTAAGTTTGAAAATGCCGGCGGGTTTGCTCATCACCGTCCATGAAAAAGCATTGGCAGCGGCCAATGGTGAACCGTTCAAACAACGGATAGTACGGAATGGAGACGTGATCGAGATCGGTTCGGCTCGGATTCAGCTTGCGTTGAGTCCGACGCAGCAACGGGGCTTTCGGGCGCGGGAACTCGTGACCTGGGCGGCCCTAATCGGTTTATTCGGATTCCAGGGCTATGTGATTTATTGGCTGAGCGTCACCGTTTGAGCAGGCCAGGTAAACGCTGTTGACGGCCGTCACCGCTTGCCGGTTTCTGCGGGAGCGGTGATCCCATCGTTTTTAGCGGGCTGATAAGACCGCGACCGGTATTCTATTGTCTTTCGCGATCCACGAATAAAAGAACCGGGCGCAAGCGAAAACGCGGTTACGGCTGGTGTTCCGTGACGAATTTGATCGCACCGTCGACGTACTCCGCTGGCTCCCTGGCGAAGGAGTCATTATCCGTTTCGATGGCCAGGACGCCTTTCCATTTCGTTCGAATCAATGCATTGAAGAGCCCTGTGTAATTGGCTTGTCCCGTGCCGATCTTCACATCCAGGATTTTTTCCTTCCCCGCAGCTTTTTCAACCTTCTTATCCTTGAGATGAATGTCGAAAACGCGCCCTTTATATTGGTGAAAAACCGCGGCTGCATCGAAGCCAGCGCCCGTCACATGTCCGACATCCAGGCAAACTCCGATGCGTTGGTCGCGCTCATCAAGAATTTTCTTCACCGTTTCCGGATTGCCATAGGTGCTCGAGATCCCGTGGTTATGAATGGCCAGCTTGATGTTGTATTCTTTGACCAGGGCTTCCAGGTTGTCCCATTCTGCCATGTTCTTTGGTTCGACCACGATGAGTTTGATACCCATTGCTTTTGCGAACTCGAACAGTTTGCGGTTCTCTTCTTTGTTCATGGAAGTCCCGGCGACGCCGAAGGTGTAACACTTGATGCCGTGTTTATCGAGGATCGCTTTCTTGCGTTTCGTTTCCTCCAACGGCGCTGCCGGGTCCATGTGCTTGCCGATCATCTGCACGTACTTGATTTTGTGCTGGACGCAAAATTCGACGGCGTGATCAAAATCCATGTTCCGAAGTGTCCAGGTTTGCATTCCAACCTTCATCTGGTAAGCAGAGAGAGGAGAGGCAGAACCAAGGAATCCAACGAATGCAAGCGTTGCGAGAGGTAAGAGTGAAAATGATTTCCAGGATTTCATAAGTGAGTTCGGTGATGCCACGATTCCGATTGAACCGTAAATTTCACGACCGTCAACGCAAAACCGGCGGCAGCGGCAGCAGTTCTATTGGCTTCCGACCGCTTGGAGGCGGGACTCCGAACCCTTTAAACTGCCGTCGAAGAGCGCTCGGAGTCGGGGCTAAAGCCGGCTAAAGCTGCTTCCTGGTCTCACCCTGCGGTCATATTTAGAACTGCGCAAAACCGGCGCGCCCGCGAATCGAGTGACTTGCGGAGTTTGACAAACCGCATTTACTTTCGCGGCGCGTGGGATTTGAACTCTCTTCAAAAGCAGTGTGAAAGTTCGCGTTATAGACGCGCGATAAGAAGTTCGCGCTGGAAGATCAGTTCCTTTGGCAGGGTTCCATGCAGATTAATGAAGAGCTCCTCCTGCGACACAATCTCCTGCTTCCATTCGTCCGCCTTGATCGCCTGCAAACTGGAAAACTGTTCCGGCCCAAAACCGTCCAACCCGGCGAGATCGAAGTCCTCCATCCTCGGCACCCAACCCAGCGGGCTTTCCATCGCGGCGACGCGCCCGTGACAACG
>JBDTOW010000466.1:0-4544 GCA_039933075.1 Verrucomicrobiota bacterium
GTCTCGACCGTCTAGCCCTCTGCGTCGAACGCGCCACCCGGAAGACAGGCGAGACGCCTGTCCTACGTTAACTGCGGCGCCGTAAACTACAGCGAATTTTTCAGAGAAAGTTTACACTCGACCCTCACCCCTATCCCGTAGTAATGCTCCGAAATGGACCGACCAACAACCCGTTCTCCGTTGCCCGCGCAGCCTTAAAATCAAAGTAGCCCAGAGCACATGCGAATTGTTTTCACAACGATCCATTTCTGCCTGACAGCGATCATTCTCGGCTCGTCTCAGACGCTCCTGGCCCAGACGGTGGTGGTGACGCCAGCCCCGAGCACGCAGCGGATGGCGGATCGGTTGGAACGGATCGTGCAAGCGACTGATCCGATGGCAAACCAATTTATGAACCAGGAGCGAGCTCAAGCCTGTGCTAAAATAGTCGAGCAGGCTAAGAGCGATAGCGAGATCCTGAGCTCGCAGTTACGCTGGGCTGTGGAACTCCTCAATTCCGGTCAGACCGAGATGGCAATTCAACTCTTCGATCATCTTGCCCAAATTTATGAAGCGAACGCGGAGGTTATCAACTTAAAGAATCAATCCCTTCTGCGGACGGTTCGAGCAGTGGCTAACTTGCGGCGGGGTGAACAGGACAATTGTTTGACGAATCACACATCCGAATCGTGCCTCTTTCCGATCCACGGTTCAGGCGTGCATGCGGTTCAACGCGGTTCGCGCGTTGCCACTCAAATTCTGACCGAGCAGTTCAACAAAATCCCCGATGACTTGCGGGCCAGATGGCTTCTCAACGTTGCTTATATGACGTTGGGAGAATACCCGGACAAAGTGCCCTCGCAATGGCGGCTCGATCCCAAGCTTTTCGAGTCGCAATACGACATCAAACGCTTTCCCAATATCGCGGGAGATCTCGGGGTCGATGTAGATGACCTGGCCGGAGGCAGCATCATCGAGGATTTCGACGGGGACGGTTACTTGGACATCATGGCCTCGTCGATGGCCTTGCGCGGCCAGTTGCGTTTGTTCCATAACAACGTCGACGGCACATTTTCTGACCGCACGAGTGAGGCTGGCTTGATTGGCGAAGTGGGGGGGCTCAATATTGTCCAGACAGAGTATTGGGTTCGTGAAAGGCGTGGCAAGCGGCGATTTTAACAACGACGGCTGGCCAGACCTTTACGTCTCACGGCGCGGGCAGCCGAACATTTTATATCGCAATGACGGTCCCAAGGGAGCAGACAAATCGCCCCGAGCCCCTTGGCAATTCACGGATGTGAGTGTTACCGCGGGAGTGACCGAACCGATCGTAAGTTTTCCGACCTGGTTTTTCGATTATGATAACGATGGCTGGCTGGACATTTTCGTCTCCGGGTATGCCTTGAAAGACGTGGGCGATATTGCCGCCGACTATTTGGGACTGCCACATAATTCGGAACGTCCGCGTCTTTATCACAATAACCATGATGGCACTTTTCAGGACGTCACCAAATCTCTCGGTCTCTACCAACTCCTTCACACCATGGGCTGCAATTATGGCGACCTGGACAACGACGGATATCTCGATTTTTATTTAGGGACTGGAGATCCAAACCTGGGAACCCTCATACCCAATCGCATGTTTCGCAATGCCGCGGGGAAGCTCTTTCAGGATGTGACGACTTCCGGGGGTTTCGGCCATCTTCAAAAGGGGCATGGTGTCTCATTTGGTGATTTGGACAACGATGGCGATCAAGACATCTACAGCGTGATCGGCGGAGCCTATTCGGGGGATCGCTATCGGAATGTTTTGTTTGAGAATCCGGGACATGGCAATCACTGGATTTGTCTCAAGTTCGAGGGCGTAAGATCGAACCGCGCCGCCATCGGCGCGAGAATAAAAGTCGTTGTCGAGACGACCACGGACGACCGGCCGATTTACAGGACGGTCAGCACGGGCAGAAGCTTCGGAGCCAACCCGCTTCGCCAGGAAATTGGTCTGGGTCAAGCCACGTCGATCCGTGCGGTGGAAGTATTCTGGCCGGTGACTCACCAAACCCAGGTGTTTAAGAATTTGGCCATGGATCAATTCTACCGCGTGAAGGAAGGCAGTGAACAAGCAGTTTCATGGAAGCTCAAAAGTTTCAAGCTGGCGTCCGGGGCGGCTGGAATGAAACATTCGCACAACGAACACGTTCACTAATTATAAGTGGTCGTGAACAGGATCCAGGTTTTGCAGCTTCAGTTAATGTAGACAGGCGTGCCGCCTGTCTTTTCGGACGCGCACCAAGTGGCGCGTCCGCCAATGCTCCCAACAGTCCGCCCGCCCCCATCGAACGCACAACCCGGAAGACAGACGAGACGCCTGTCCTACGTTGCCAGGACGCGCACTCTCAGGGTGCTTGTTTCGGTTGTGGCTCGGGTGCTCCGGGTTTCCGCCATTGTTCGAGGGTCTCGACCATTTGCCGAGCCTTCTGGTTTTGCGGATCCAAACGGAGCGTTGCGTTGAAGTGGAGAAGCGCATCGTCGAAGCGTCGCTGCCGCGCCAAAGCGACACCCAGATTCAAGTGAGCCAGCGCATGTTCAGGCCGCAACCGAATCACCTCCTCGAACTCTCCCTGGGCCTCTGGGATTTTTTCGTCGACTGCCAGTTCGACGCCGAGCAGGTAATGGGCCTCATAAAGCGACGGCCGCAGCCGGATCGCCTCGCGCAGGCTCTCCATCGCTTCTTTGCGCTTGCCTTGGCCCGCCAGAATATCGGCTCGGCGCAGAAACACGCGGGGGTCATTCGGACGCCGAAGCCGTGCCTCGGCGTAATGTTTCAGAGCGTCCTCGACCTTGCCCTCGGCGGCGGCAATCTGACCGAGCTCGAGGTAGGCTTCGTCCAGGTCGGGTCGCAACCGCAAGGCACTTTCAATTGACTTTCGGGCTTCGGCGTACCTTTTTTGTGCGGCAAGAAGTCTTCCCACCTGGTAATAAGCGACGTGATGATGCGGCAGCAAATCCCGCACCTTTTCCCACTCCGCCGCGGCAAGGGACAACTCCCCGGTGGCCTCAAGAAACTCGGCGAAATTCTGACGCAGCCAGTAGTCCTGCGGTCGTTTCTTGAGCGCCTCCTCATAAGTAAATCGAGCTTCCATAATCGCGCGTGGGTGCAACCGGTCCTTGATCCGCGCCAGCTCGCGCCCAATTTGTTGGACACGGGCAGGGTGATTGAGCTGATGGGTGAAGGGGGCCTCAAGCACCCGCCGGAGAATTTCTTCGAACACCGAATACCGATTCCAATCCGTCATGCCCAGTCGTTGTTCGCACAGCTCTTGCGTTGCCCAGTCCCCACGTTTGTGGCCGCCTGCATCCGTCGGCAGGCAGGTGGCGGCTTGCTCCGCAAAGCTTCGGGCGAGCCAATAATTCCCGGCAAAGGTAAGGTGGACGTGCTCATAGAATGACTCCGTCCCCGGGATACGATCCGTGCTCTGGCGCGACAAGGCTTCCTCGGCTTCGACGTGGCGGACGCCTTTGCCTGAAAATCGATTGGCCACATTGGCGATCACCGCATTCAAACGGGAATCGGTACGGAACGGCAATGTGTCTAGATCGCGGGCTTGTTCAAAACTCGTCCGGGCCGCGTCGTCGTTCGTATTAGAGAGGAAGCATTGCCCAATACGGAAATGTACTTCGGCAAACTCCGGACTCAATTTGATTGCCTCTTGAAATGGTTTTATCGCTTCGGCCGGGCGGCCCTGATTCGCGACGTTCGTCCCGATCTGCCAGACCTTGTCCCAACTGGCTTGGTCAGCGGGACCAAGTGCGGGCGAATGCTGCGAAGCGAAAGGCGCACAATCCTTGAGGTTGCTCGCCACGCTGCTGAGCACGATCGGGACGCCCGCGCGAACTCCAGCGCGAACGATGTCCTCCAGGTTGCGGCGGAAGTTGTCATAGACGCGTTCCTTGCGCGGGTCGGTCGGGGGAAGCTGATGTTCCAGGAACATCTTCAGACCGCCCCACTCAGCATTTTTTTCAGCACGGCCACTCGACCGCCGTGCCAGGGATGCGAGCAACTGGCCTGTACGCGTGCGCTGCAGCGCCAGGATTGCGCGGACCGTGGCCGCGTGCGGGGCTTGAAGTCCAAGGACGGTGTTGGCACCGAACGGGCCCGCCATTTCGTTATTGCCCATGTAGACAATCCAGAGATCTCCTTGATAACGGGCACACTCGCGGGCGATCGGAAGGATCGCGTGGGAGTTGATGGCTGTCATCGCGACACAGACCACTTCGAATTGCCGATCCGGGAACCGTTCGCGCAACAGCGTTTCCAAATAGCGTCCCACGCCGTAGGCCGGACGCGGGTCGCCCATCGCGGCGGATTCGCCAAATAAAAAGATGCGATAGACACCAGGCGGTTTTTCTTGGCGCATCACTGTGGGCGCGGGACTCCGGGCGAGCGCCGGCGGAAAAAAGCGGAACCCGAACCGATCGTTTTCGACCAGCATAGCATTGCCATTGATCCGTTGAGGGAGAAAGAACGATGTTGGGTAGCCATAACCGGCCAGGCGCAACGCAATTTC
>JBDTOW010000467.1:0-4524 GCA_039933075.1 Verrucomicrobiota bacterium
CAGCCGAGGTCACGACGCTCACTTTGATTCAGCGTTCGGATTTTCAATCAGAGCCTCCTTACGTCGGCTGCTACGAAATTAGCGCGAGGCTCTGGATTCATTTATGTCAAGCGCATACGATTTCGCCATCACCATGAACAATTCCGATCCGCCGCACGATCCAAACCCGAATCGGCGCTTCTATCTCCCGCGCCTGCCGCGCGAATACTACCAGGGCGATGCGGTGGTCCACTGGTCGCTTCCGGTCTCGCACCGCCGGCAAGGCTGGCTTGACGACCAATTTCACGGAGTCTTTCGCGAACTGCGGCTGCACGCCGCCGCGCGGGAAGGTTTATTCTGTCCGGCCTATTGTCTCATGCCCGAGCATTTGCGCCTGGTTTGGATGGGGCTGCGTCTGGACTCCGATCAGCGCAACGGCATGGCCTTCCTTCGAACGCATCTCAAACCGCATTTGGCTCAGCAACGGTTTCAACACCAGGCCCACGATCACGTCCTCAAGGAAGATGAACGGCAACGGAACGCGTTTGCTCGCGTCTGCCATTACATCCTCGAAAATCCGCCGCGAGCCGGATTGGTGAACCATCGTGGCGTATGGCCCTTCAGCGGCGCGGTCGTGCCTGGCTATCCGGCGCTGCATCCGTCCGAAGACAATTTCTGGCCGAAGTTCTGGAAGCGCTACGCTGCCGCGAAGCATTCAGATGCAGGTAATATCCTTCGTCCTCCCATCTCGTAGCAGCCGACGTGAGGAGGCTCATTTCAGATCCGGGTTACCGAGCACGTGATGTATTCGAGGAACTAGCTGCCCGGCCCCCGCTCGGCCCGCAGCGCCGTGATGCGCAGCCGCGCGCCGAAGACCTGGTTCAGATTTCGCATTCATGAGTTGGTCGGGGCACCGCGGAATTCCTTACGGGCTTTTTTTGCTTCGGCGTGGGAGCTCAGAAGCTGAACACACCGGTCCGGACGCGCCGGTAATGCTGCCCAGTCCTAGCCTCGCCGCTGCGACCTGAAATCAGTAGAGCGGGTGAAGGGAATCGAACCCTCGTGATTATTCCCATGGCGCATTCCTGCGGAAAGCCACTGATTTGCTACTCGAAGTCGGTAGAAACGCCAATATTCGTTACCACTCTTCCGTTTTATTCAGTTCGATATCTTGTTTCAGGCCTGTCACGTTGCGGAAAAACTCGGTTGCCAAACCTGGATTCTGGTCATTCACGCCGACCTGGCCTTGGCCGATTTTCTCCGAACTGTCGTGCTCTCCATTCAGGCATCGTTCTCCGGCGGATTCGGCAGAGTGGTGAATTGATTGTCACTTTGTGGAGGACTCTGAGTCAGCCTCGATGCTGATGGAGCGTTGGTTGAAGTTCTTGAAGTGACTCATGATTGCGGTGGCTTGGATTTACCAACACTCTTAAATGAACCCCACTATTTGACCTTTCGATGTTAACCTAATTGCCGCATGGACCGTCTTTATCGGGACAGACATGCTCAGTGCGACAACTGAAATGTCGAGAAACAGCGTTGAATGACGAATTTTGGCGCCTGCTCGCAAGCGCGTTGGCCATTAAATGAATTACAGACGTATCCTCCAGCTCGCCGGATTAGCTTTTCTTCCGCCAATTCTCACGGCAGTCAACGCCCCGGCTCAGTTTGTCGCGTATAACGACCACGCGCCGGGCGCTGGCACCGCGCCGAATACGACGACTTGGAATGTCTTCGGCGAAACTCCAGGAGCATCTGGCCCGCTCAAAGACATCACGACCGGCGCCAGTCTGCCCGCGGTGCTGACCATTACGATCAGTGGCACGGGTGTGACCAGGGCGACGGCGCAAGGGAATCCGGCGCTCGGCACGCCGGTTTATGACACATTCAACGGATTCGTTGACTTCCAGGGAACGCCGAATCCCTCGGTGCAGTTGGGAGCAAACGGAGTCGTCACCTACACTTTCACCGGCCTCAATTCCAGCAAGCGCTACAGTTTCAAAGGGAGCGCCATCCGCGGCAACATTGCCTATACGAACCGTTGGACGTTGTTCGAAATCGTCGGAGCGGAGGTATTCACGAGCGCGCACACGGCTCACACGCTGACGGGCCCGCAGGTGCCGGCGATCACGGCGAGCCAGGTCGCAATCAACACCGGCGTCAACAATACGGCGGCTACCGGCGACATGGCGGTGTGGGAAGACATCGATCCCGGCGTGGACGGCAGTTTCACGGTGACGTGCCGCCGCTACCGCGGCGAAGTACCCGGCGGTTCGTCGGGAGGAACGCAAGGCTATGCTATGACTGGACTGCGCCTGGAGGAGTTTAACGTCGTGCCTGTGCCAGTCACAATCGAGAGTCAGCCGCAAGATCAGACGGTCGGCGAGTTGCAGCCGGTGACCTTTGCCGTCGCTGCCAATGGGAATCCTGCGCCGACTTACCAATGGCACCGGAACGATGTGCCTATCCCCGGCGCTACGAATGCGTCTTACACGATCTCTGAGGCACTGCTGAGCGACGAGAATGCGCGGTTTACGGTGGTCGTGGCGAACACACTCAACAGTCTCACCAGCTCCAGCGCGCTCTTGCGCGTGCTGCCCGACTCCACGGCGCCGAGGCTGCTGGAAGCGCAGTCGCTGGGTTTAACGCAAGTGAAAGCAGTGTTCTCCGAGCGTGTGATCGCCGGGAGCGCCACGAACATTACCAATTACTCGATCTCCAGCGCCGCCGGTGAATTGCCGGTCTTGAGCGCAGCGCCCGACAGTTCGCAAACGAACGTGATTTTGAACGTCAACCCATTGACGGAGGGCGCCCTTTATACCCTGACGGTGAGTGGAATCAGCGACCTGGCTGCGGCGGCGAACCGGATTGCCGCCAACAGCCAGGCCATGTTTGTCGCCGTCTCCTACAGGCCGCAAGACGTTGGCAGTCCGGCACTGAATGGAAGCACAAGGCCCGTGCCGGGTGGTTATGACCTCACCGGCAGTGGGACCGGCATTGGCGGCGCGACGGACCAGTTTCACTACGGCCACCAGCAACAGGTGGGTAACTTCGATTTCAAAGTGCGCGTTGTCTCGCTGGATTTGTCCGACGTATGGGCCAAGACCGGCCTCATGGCGCGCGAAACGTTGGATGCCGGCAGCCCGTTCGCCGCCGCCCTGACAACGCCGACGCTCAGCGGCTCGTTTTTCGCATCGCACGCGACTCCCTCGAGCACCAGCACCGTTTCCGGTTCATTCCCGGTCAACTATCCGAACACCTGGCTCCGGCTCCAACGCGTCGGCGACGTCTTCACTGGCTACGCCGGCTTCGACGGCCAAACCTGGGTCCAACTCGGTTCGGCCACCGTCCCGATGGCCGGCACGATTTACCTGGGCATGGCTGTGACGAGCCATGATCCCGGCCAGAGCGCGAACGCGAGTCTGCGCGATTTGAGCACGGTCGTCGGAGGCACCGTTGGAAATGTGACGCTGGTCCGGGAACCGCCGGGACCTTCCAGTCGCAAGACGGGCTTGGCGATCACCGAAATCATGTACAAGCCCGCGCCGCGCGCCGACGGGCGTGTTTTGGAATTTATCGAACTGTTCAACGCGAATCCGTTTTACGAAGACATCAGCGGATATCGCATCGCTGGCGATATCGATTTCATCTTCCCGCCGAATACGATCCTTCGGGGTGGCGCGTTGCTCGTCATGGCAAAAGTTCCGGAGGACGTGAAAAGCGTTTATGGACTTTCCAACGTGATGGGACCTTACGCGGGTTCGTTAAAAAACTCCGGGACGGTCCGGCTGCGCAACCAAATCGGAGCGATCTACCTCGACATCCCTTACTCGAGCAAACCGCCCTGGCCGGCAGCGGCCGACGGCACCGGCCACTCGCTCGTGCTGGCGCGGCCTTCGTATGGCGAGGCATACCCGCAAGCGTGGGACATCAGCGACAAGGTGGGCGGATCACCAGGCACTGTGGATGGGTACCAGTCCGGCCCGTTGCGCAACGTCGTGATCAACGAATTTCTCGCGCACACCGATCCGCCGCTCGTCGATTTCATCGAGCTTTACAACCACAGCAATCAAGCCGTCGATATCTCCGGCTGCGTGCTGACCGACGATCCGAACACAAACCGGTTTATGATTCCACCGAACACCGCAATTCCCGCGCGTGGCTTCGCCGTGTTTGACGAGACGACGATAAAGTTCGCCCTGAACGCGGCGGGCGAGACGATCTATTTGAAGAGCGCCGATGGGGCGCGTGTGCTGGACGCGATCAGATTTGAAGGCCAAGAGAACGGCGTTTCTTCCGGGCGCTTCCCTGACGGCGCGCCAGACATTTACCCGCTGGCCACGCGCACTCCGGGCGCGTCCAACAGCCGGATCCTGGATCGTGACATCGTTATCAACGAAATCATGTACGAGCCGATTTCGGAGGACGTCAACGACCAGTACGTGGAGCTTTACAACAAAGGAACGACGGCCATCGACCTCGGCGGCTGGCAATTCACGGAGGGCATCGATTTCACCATCCCGGACAACACGGTAATTAAGCCCG
>JBDTOW010000468.1:0-4523 GCA_039933075.1 Verrucomicrobiota bacterium
TGAGAACTTTGGCACCGCCATATACATGGATGGGGAGATCTACAGCCAGCTTGACCCCGCTCAAGTTCTGACCGCGAACGGACTAAGGATGGCGATTGGTGATAATCCGGGAGCGCGAGGCCGCTATTGGAATGGCTGGATCGATGACGTCGCCGTCTGGAACCGGCCCCTGACTGCCGCCGAAATTACCTCGCTGTATGCCGGTGGAACAGGGAAACCGCTCAGTTCGTTTTTCACCGCCGCGGTGGATACCGACAAGGATGGCCTGCCTGACGACTGGGAAATCAAGTACGGCTTAAATCCCAACGACCCGAGTGACGCCGCCAAAGACTGCAACAACAACGGTGTTACCAATTTGGATGAGTACAAGGCCGGTCTAGACCCGTGCGACATAACACCGCCAACAGTTCTTTCGGCTACGACGACCGGCACATTTGACACGGTAAAAATCACTTTCTCCGAGGATCTCGATCCCGCGACGGCCACTAACACGGCAAACTATGCGATCAGCCCAACCCTCGCGGTCACCGCTGCGACTTACAAGAGCAAGGTGGTTACGCTCACCACGGCCAAGCAAGCGCCCGGCGCAATTGCTTACACGGTGACGGTGACCGGAGTCCAGGATTTGTCGAAGAACAAGGTTCCTGCGGGCAGCAAGGCGACCTTCTATTCGTATTTGTTGACCAAAACGGGCGTTCTCAAGTTCTCCTACTGGGGTAATATTACCGGAACCACGGTGGACCTTCTGACCGGCGATCCGCGTTACCCTGCGACGCCCGATCTGACGATGGCACTGTTTTCGTTCAACAGCCGGGATGCTTTCCCGGATGACTCGCACGAGAATTACGGGGCGACCATCGAAGGCGTTCTGACTCCGACGGAATCCGCAAGCTACGACTTCTTCCTCCGGAGCGATGACGCCTCCCAGCTTTTTGTTAGCACAGATGCCACGGAAGCGAACCTCGCTATGGTGGCGGAGGAAACCGGCTGCTGCAACGCGTTCGTGGAACCCGGCGATCCGAAGACGACTGCGGCCCCCCTCGCGCTAGTGGCCGGCAAGGGTTACTTCGTGCGCCTGATCTACAAAGAAGGCGGTGGCGGAGACTATGGCCAGGCCGCTTGGCGGAAGACGACGGACAAGACTCCAGCAGCATCGCTGACGCCGATTCCGGGCAAGTTCCTCTCTTCCGCAGTGGACTTGCCGGCTCCGGCGGATGGCCTATTCCTGACCCAGACTCCGGCACCGAATGCCAAGAACGTCTCGCCGGCCACGCGAGTGACCATCGTTCATACCGACGGCAAGACGGCGTGGACCGCTGCCAACGTCACCCTGAAGTTCGACGGCGCCGCCGTGACTCCGACCTTCACCAAGGACGCAAATGTGGCGACGATCGTCTACACGCCGGGCGCGCTTCTCGACAGCAAGTCGACCCACACGATTAGTCTCGGTTACTCGGATCCAGGTGGCAACCCGGCAACACTGGACTGGTCATTCGAGACATATTCGTACACGGGCCCGAGCAAAGATACACTCCACGGTTATAATGGTTTCATCGTCGGGAAGGCCCTTTTCACCGCCGATGCTGGTGGACATACCGGCAAGGCGGGAGACTACGCGATCGATTTCGCCAAAGGTGGCGGAGCCTGGGTGGATATCCTCGACGCCAGTTTCCTCAACGCGGCGACCACGAATGATCAATTGAGCTTCTCATTTTGGGTCTATCGCTACGACATCAATGCCTCTTCTGCGTTCTGGGCCAACTCGGCGTCCGCAGGCCGCGGATTTCAAGCCCATACGCCTTGGAGCGATGACACCATTTATTTCGACACCATGGGTTGCTGCGATACCGGCACGCAACGCATCAGCGACAATATCAGCTCATTTGCCGACTACAGTACTGTCGGCGACGATACCTGGTGGAATAAGTGGCACCAGTTCGTCTTCACCAAGAAGGCCGATCAAAAGAACATCTACATCGATGGCAAGCTGTTCCTAAACGGCAGTAGTTCCAATCCCTTGCTCGGTGATTTTACTGAAATCGCTTTGGGCACTGACGGGACGCCTGGTGCGGATTACATGCACGGCAAGATTGACGACTTCGCCGTGTTCTCTACAGAGATCTCCGCGGCAGACGCTGCTAAATTGGCGGGTAGCACATCGCCGAGCGCGGTGACTGGCCTGATTGCCTATTGGCCCTTCGACGATGCCACCGCTACGCCGCCCACAGGGTCCAAATTCACCGGCATTGCAATACAGGGGGCCAACGTGGTTATCCAGTGGAGTCCCTCCACCGCGGCGTTGCAGTCAGCCTCCTCGCTGCCTGGAACGTGGACAGATGTTACGGGAGCCTCAGGCGGCTCGTACACCACACCAATCTCGTCGGCCCCGAAATACTTCCGGTTCAAACCGTAAAATCGAAGATTAATTCTGCGATTGGCGCGAGAGACCGGGCGAAAGCCCGGTCTCTTTTTTGGTCTATTTGATCCGCCACGTTTGTGCTTGGCACGGGTGCTACCATCACGGCGTCCACCTGGTGGCAGCGCTCTCCAATCTAAACCGTAGGCAAAATCGAAAATGTAGTGTAAATTTCGGGCTAAGTCGCGGTAGGTCACCTGGATTTTGATTTCCCGAAACAACTTTAGACTCATTTAGCATGTTTTCTCAAATCGATTGGCGCGCCTGTCTCGCAATTGTCTGCGCAGGTCATTGCTTGTTCTCCTCGCCGGCTTGCGCGGGCACGAATGTTTATTTGACTGACGTTCCGGACTACGACTGGTGGCGCGGATGCTTTGGTACCGCTTCGGGTAACTTGATGGGGTACTGGGATCGTCACGGTTTACCGAACCTCTATACAGGCCGGACCGCGGCTGGGCTTGCGCCCTTGGACAGTGCTGGTGCCCACGAAGGGATTTTTTCGATGTGGGCCTCGCACGCCGGCTTCGATGGCCGTCCCGCGAATCAGCCCGGCCACGATGACGATTATTGGATCGAGTATGAAAGCACCGCGCCCGATCCATTTGTCACGGCGGGCCGGCCTGAACACCCGCCAGACTGCATCGGTGACTTCATCGGTTTGAACCAGAATAAATGGACCAATCTTGACGGTGAGTGCGACGGGAATGTCGATGGATTTTCTTTCGTTTACTGGGACAAATCTGGCGATCGCCGGGTCAACTTCACGCCTGGCCCGGAGGCCGGGTTGCCAGCCCGGGATATTCAGTCGGACTTGAAGGCGTGGACGGAATTTCGCGGTTACTCGACAGAGGTGTTTACGCAGTTGACCGATTTCAATCCGGAGACCCCGCCGGGCAAGGGGTTCACTTTTGAAGATTTGAAGGCGGAAATCGATGCCGGTTACCCGGTGTTGCTCTTCCTCCAGTACCCGGACGAAAAATCACGACTGATCGGGCCGATGACAAGAGCGAATCCGCACATTCATGGCATGCTGGCTTACGGCTATGTCATCACGGATTCAGACAAGCGCTACGTTCGCTATCGCACCAGCTGGGCCAGCGGAAACAATAATCTGCACCAGTGGAATGCCGACGGCTGGGAGGCGGATTTGCCCGTGCGCGGTGTGATCGGCTTTCATCCGCGGCCGCAGATCGTGGATATTACCCGTTCCCAAAGCAGTGTGACGATTGCGTGGCATGGCCCAGCCGCACAACTCTACGACGCGGTCAATGACACCACTACCGCTCTCGATTCGTACGTCGTCGAGAAGGCGCCTTCGCTTGATTTCGAGGGCGCTGCGCCCGTTTCCGCAGAGATCACCGGTCACTCAATGACGATCACAAATTGTTGTGATGTGTCGACCTTTTTTCGAGTGAGGTTGATTGAACGGTGATCCCTTCAAAACAGTTGCGGATGAGTCCGCATCATTTCATCCATGGTTTCCGCAGTGACCAGGAGAAACCGGTTGGTGAACGCGGAAAGCCTATCCTTTTCAAGAGGTTGACTTTCCGGCGGCGCCCCGGGTCGGTTTAGAACGGCAGCGGCAAGTTTGCCCGAACGGAAGGCCTCACGGACAGCTTCGCGCTCACCGATGATGCGCCAATCGGGAAGCAGGAGTGCGAGCTTCGGGCTACCCACCTTACGCCACAGTTCCGTTCGGGTGACTCCGACCGGCAGGCCGACCAAACTGACGATGATTTCGCATGCGGGATGTTCCTGCGCCGCTTTATCGAACGCATTATCGGCGACCAGGTAACTCAACGGAGTGGTTGTTTGCGGATCGACGTAAACCGAGCCTGGATTCTCCAAAAATTCACGGCGCAGCTCCGGATAAACGATGGCTTCTATGGTGACGTCCTTGCCGAAACCCAGCCGCAAACCGCGAATGCCAGCCTGCTCGAACTCGTATACTTCCCGGCGCTGACTTTTCTTTAGCGTAAATGGATTCGCGATGACGAGCGCCCGTTTGCGAGGATAACTGCGCGCCAAGTATGCTGCCAGCTCTCGAGTGGCGAGCGTTCGATTGGCCAATGCGTTTCGCTTTGCGCTATTTTTTGGGTAAAGGAAG
>JBDTOW010000469.1:0-4505 GCA_039933075.1 Verrucomicrobiota bacterium
CACCAGGTGTTGCTGCGAGCCAAAACGACGCGTCGATTCGCGGCTCTCGGCCACGCAGGCAGGCGACTTCCATCCTCCCCAATTCCCCAATTCGTGGAACGATCTTTTTGTTCGCCAACGAGCTTGTCGCTGCTAAACTCAGGGGCATTCAACAACCATTTAGCTGAGCACCCTATGAGACTGTTCAGAATTCACGCCTTTTTCGGAATATTCGCCCTGTGCCGGCTCTCCGCGACCGCTGACGTGGTCATCAACGAAATCTTCTACCACGCACCGGAAGACATTGGAGAGCTTGACTACATCGAACTCTATAATCCCGGCAGCCAAGCCGTCGATCTCAGCGGTTGGAAGTTCACCAAAGGAATCGGTTACCAGTTCCCCGCGAACACGAAAATCGATGCCAATGGGTTTGTGGTCATTTGTCAAAATCCGGATCGCTTCAAGGAGTTTTACGGATTTGCCGCCAACGGCGTGTTCGAAGTGCCTCTGAGCAAGAAGTCGGAGTTGCTCGAACTCGCCAATGCCCTGGGCGGAAACGTTGACCGAGTAAAATACAAGGGCCGTTCACCCTGGCCCATGGCACCCGACGGTTACTCGGCGTCGCTGGAACGGATCAGTCCGTTCGCAAAGAGCGACTTGCCGCAAAACTGGGAGTCTTCGCCGCTTCCAGCGGACCCGCTCAAACCCGGGGGCACTCCCGGAAAGCAAAATGCGAACTTCTCGGCGAACCTTCCACCAATCGTTACCAACCTCAAAGCCACACCGGCCCACCCTGTCGCCGACCAGCCGATCATCGTGGAAGCTGACGTCCAGGATGCGCACGGCTTGCGGGCGGTTAGTCTACGCTATCGAATCGCCGGTCCGGGGTTCGAGAAGGAAGAACTGTCCATCCCGATGAAAGCGATTTCCGATCGACGTTTCTCAGCAGTGATTCCGGGACAGAAGGCGAATCAAATTGTCCGCTTCAGAATTCAAGCAATTGATCAAAAGGGCGCTCAACGTTTGTATCCCGGGGAATACGAGCCACGCCCGGCGCTGTCCCGCTTCATCCATGAAAAGCTCGAGCCGGGAAAAATTCCTTTTGGCATCATAATCAATGTTGGCGAATCCGAATTTAAAGCGGCGGAGAAGCATCGAAAAAACCCGAACACCGGGGGCTTCAGCGAGGAAAACATGACGCGCTGGAGGGCTCGCATGATGTTGGAGTCAGGCATGGAGATCGAATCGGCGTGGTTCCAACTGGCAACCAGGCAGCAACTCGCCATTGACCAGATCCGGAAGCTGCAACCGATCTTTAGCAGCAAGCTTTCGCAGCGAGAAGCGCTGATCGAGAAAACCGTGGAATTGCCGGACCTTAAGGATAAGCTGAACACGCTCCCAGAAGTAGTACGATCCTTTCAATCCGATTTCAAAGACACGATCAAGACGGCTCTTTCTGCCGCGGAAAATGAGAAGTTTCTCGACTCGCAACAACAGCAATCAGCGGCGCAGTCAGGCGGTCCCATGCGGCAAGGGCCTGAGCCTTTGCTGAAGCGCTTCCTCAATCTGGAAGCTGGCTTCTTTAAACTCACCGCCCAATCCAACATCACCGAGCCGCAATTCACCAGGCTCAAAGAGCTCTACGAGTCCGCCCTGGAGGATCGCCGCGGCTTAATCAAACCAGCCCAGGCGGTGATGAGCGGAGAAGGCGATTGGGAAGCCCTCCAGGAAAAAATCGCCAGCGTGGATGATGGCCTCGCGAAAAAGCTCAAATCGGTTTTAACGCCCGAGCAGGATCGCCAATTCGCCGAGTGGCGCAAAGAAAAAAGCTCATTCATGCCGGGACGCGGCGAGCCGAAGTCGGTGCAATCTCCGCAAGGCCGCTCAGCGTTTGTTTACGTCGACCAGCAGACCGGCGAATCTGAGCTGTTCGATTTCGTGAACATCCCCAGTCGCAACGCAGGCTACAAAGTTCATTTCCACAAGGACCGGCCGCTCAAGGGAATGACCTCCGTCAACCTCATCTTCGAATACAATGAGCGGTTTGTTCTCGCGGAACCACTGGCTTACGAAGTCTATCGCCGCGCCGGCAATGTCGCGCCCCTGACCGATTTTGTCCGGCTTTGGATCGACGGCGAGTTAGTGGGTTATCATTTGCTGGTCGAACAGCCCAATCGCGCGTTTCTGCGACGCAACAAACTCGAGGACGACGGGAACTTGTACAAAATCGTTTGGGAAGGACGCGGCCTCGTTGGCCAGCACGAAAAGAAAACCAACATAAAGACCGGGCACGACGACCTGATTGAACTCGTGGACTTGCTCGAGAAAAACAGGAGCAAGCCCGATGAGCAATGGGCGCTTATCAAGAAGCATTTCAACGTCGAGCAGGTCATCAATTACTTTGCGGTAAACACCTGCCTTTCGCACTGGGACGGATTCTTCAATAATTACCTCACCTATCACGACCTGAACGGCACCGGGAAATGGGAGATCTATCCCTGGGATCAGGACAAGACGTGGGGCTTTCACGATGGTATCCGCGAGGGCGAAGTCTTTTACGACATGCCGCTGACCTTCGGGATGGAAGGCGACACACCACCGGGATGGCCCAAAGACCGTCCGCCGCCGCGTGGATTCGGAGGCGCAACGCCTTGGTGGCGCGCCGGCGGTTATTTTTCCCGGCCGCTCCTGGCGAACCCACACTTCCGCAAACACTATCTCGCCCGAACCAAAGAAATACTCGAAACGATCTATACCGAGGAAATCTGCTTCCCGATCATCGATGCCACGGGGCAGCGGTTGCAGGATGAGGTAAGAATTCGCGCGCCGGTGACGAAGACCGATCCTGAAAAAGCAGCCGCGACACTTCAGGCGAACCTTCAATCCCTTCGAGATCATCTCGTCAAACGCCGGAAATTCCTGCTCGAACAGAACGAATTAAATTCTGCCGGAAAGTTTCTCCGAACAGAACTGAATTGAATCGCAAAAGGGTCGGTTCTTGGTATTGGTTACTATTCGACAATTCGTTTCGCCATCGATGGGGCGGTTTTGGACGAAAACTGGATCGAGTTGAAACTCTGGCCGGAGAGCGAAACGGGCGCCGCGGATTTTCTCCACGCGTTCTGGATGGGGCGCTACTACGGGTCATGAAGCGCGGCAACTGACCTGGGGAATTGCGCGTTGCGAACTGCGAGTGTCGAATCGAAATTGCTTTTCTGAAGAATGTCAAAAGCTCGACCTTTTTTGTGAAACCCATCACCTCGCAACACACCGGAACGGTCCCGGCGCGCCGCCTCAAATGACTAGGCCTGGACCAACAGTACGACTCCCGCGCACAAACAGCGCCTAGCGCGGCACGGAAAGGATTTCGGAAATGACTTTTCCCTGTGCCCCGGAAAATGGCTGTCCGAGCAGGTGCGCGATGGTAGGAGCGACGTCGATGTTGTCGACCATGCCGATTTTGGCTCCCGGCTTGATGCCGCGACCAGAGGCGATGAATACCGCGTTCATCTTTGGATCGCTGGCAAGAAAACCGTGGTAGCCTCTGTTCATAGGTGGATTACCTCTAACGCCATACCGAACGCTATGCAGCCGAAGGCGAATAGAGGAGCCATGACCAGGCTCCGAGAGTCGCGTACCTCCCCCGCCGCGCACAGAGTTGTCGACACCCGGTCAGGCAATAAAACTGTAGTCGTAAGGTTTGCGCTGTGCGCGAACCAGCCACTTGTTGGCTTCCCTGGCATTGCCGCCGGAGAATTCCTGCTTTTCCGGATTCCACTTGAGCGCCTGGTTCATGCGGACGGAGATTACGCCAAGATGGGCCACGCTGATGGAACGATGGCCGATTTCCACATCGCAGATCGGGTCATTGCGGCTGCGCATGGACTCAAAAAAATTCCCCATATGGTTGCTGCTCTTGTAAAGCTTCACGGCGCTTTCGGGCAACGGTTTCTCGAGTAATTCATCGTTGCTGGCCTTGAGAACGCCGCGAGCCACAAAGATCCAGCCGTCCGGCCCGATGAATTGCACTCCGTTCGGCGTTTTCTGGCCTTCGCCCACCACGTTGCGCTCCGTCACGGTGCTTTCATCCACAATGGTCATGGTCACACCGTTGGCGTATTTGCAATCGATGCGGTACTTGGAGGCGGCGGTGAACCCGCCGGGGACCATTTCCTTGAGCGACTTGCCGTGGATTTCGACGGGGCCGCTTCGCTCGGTGCCGTTGCCCCACTGGGCGATGTCGTTGTGGTGCGCGCCCCAATCGGTCATCTGGCCGCCGCTGAAAGCGTACCACCAACGGAAATCCCAGTGGCAGTTCTTTCCGTTGTAAGGCATCACGGGCGCCTGGCCGAGGTAGTAATCCCAGTTCAGTCCCTCCGGAACGGGCTTTTCCGGGAATGGACCATCGAGCGGGCCAGTGGGCAGACCGACGATGATATGTTGGAGTTTGCCGAGGCGGCCGTTGCGGACGTGGCCGCGAACCCGGAGAAGGGCGGAAAAATCGCCCTACTTGGCGCAAAAGTGAC
>JBDTOW010000470.1:0-4497 GCA_039933075.1 Verrucomicrobiota bacterium
AGTTAACGCCTTTCGAATAAGCTCAGTAATCCCCTCGTTGAAGCTCGCAATTCGCAAATGCGCCACCGTCGTGCCAGGCAAACGCTGCCAGGTTACGTGATTCACTTTGATCGGGGCCCGAACCAAGGTGACATCTCGCATGCCATCGCCTCGCGAACTCAAGATCGCCAAGGTAACCGAGGTGCCGGGGCGCCCCAGGATTTGCTTCACCACTTGATCCAACGCCATGCCGGTGATATCCTGGCTGTCCACCTTGAGAATGATGTCGCCGGGACGCAATCCCGCCTTCTGTGCTGGTGAGCCGTCGATAGGCGCCACGATCACCACATGACCATCCTTCATCTGGACCTCGGCACCGATGCCATTGAACTCGCCGCGTTCGAAGTTCCGCACTTGCTTCACCATTTGCGGACTGAGAAATGTGCTATGCCCAACGTCTCCGAGCGCTTTGACCATCCCGCTGACAGCCCCATACGTCAGAACCCGCGGACGCAACGCCGTCCGTCCCACAAAGAACTCCTGGATCGTATTCCATGCTTCGGCCATCAATCGGAACTCCGGGATGGCGTTGGACGGGACGTTTCCAGTCGGAATAAAATGAGATAAGACGTGGCGATCAAAAGCCACGCCTCCCGCCAGCCCACAAACCAGTGTCAGCGCGAAGAGATATCTCAACCGCGGTGTCTTCGGATAGTTTTGCAGTCCGTTCATACCTTCACTTAAACATTCGGGCCGGTTCCGGCAAAACATTAAAGATCGGAGCGCGGATGCCCACATCCGCGTGGTGCTTGAAGTCGCGGATGTGGGCGTCCGCGCTCCAATGGGCAGGTTCATTGGAAAGCAGGCTCTCTCGGTCGCGCCGTACCAGTATCCTCCGCACTCGTTGTCCGACGCGGCGAGTCGTTACTCGGTCTTTCGTCGCGCGGCAGGTCAGTCCCAGAGTTCTCATTCATGTTCTTGTCCATTCACTCAAGGAAGCCCATTTTGTGCGCGCATTTTCCAAGGCCGGCAAATCGTAGACGTGTTTCCGTTCTGGAAACGGCATCGTGCAACCAATTCCTCTTTGACAGGCGCATCTTCGATTGGCAATGTTTCGCCTCAATTCGGAGCGGATTGAGCGCGGACAAGAGGCTGTTCCTTGGGTAATTAGGCGCTCGAATAACTGATTTGGAACTTATGGCTAATCTAGTTGGAAATCTATTGGTGGCGCAATCAGGCGGACCCACTGCCGTCATCAATGCCAGTGTAGCCGGGGTCATTCAAGAAGCGGGCCGGCATCCAGACCATATCGAAGAGATTTATGGCGGGCTCAACGGAATCCTCGGCGTCCTCAATGAGGAGCTCATCGACATCCAGGAAGAGAAGGGGAAAACCATTGAAGGCCTTAAGCACACGCCGGCTGCGGCACTTGGAACCAGCCGTTACAAAATCGATTTCATAAAAAAACCAGCCCAGGCCGCCCAGGACCTGGACCGGCTCTTCGAAGTGTTCAAGGCCCACAACATTCGATATTTCTTTTACGCTGGCGGCAATGATTCACAGGACACCGCGCACAAGATCCATGAGCAAGCCATTCAGCGAAGTTATGAAATGCGGGTGATCGGCGTTCCCAAGACCATCGACAACGACCTGCCGCATACCGACCATTGCCCGGGCTACGGCTCGGTGATCAAATACAATGCCGCGACTGTCATGGAAATCGCGGCGGACGTCGGCAGCATGTTCACCGGTGAGGGCGCCTGCTGCATCATCGAAGTGATGGGGCGCTCTGCCGGTTGGATCGCCGCCGGCACCGTGCTTGCCCAGCGTTGCGCCAGCGACGCGCCCCACATTATCCTCGTGCCCGAAGTGCCTTTTGACGAGGCGGCTTTTCTGGCCAAGGTTCAGGCGACCGTCGCGCAAATCAATTCCTGCATCGTGGTGGTTGGCGAAGGCTTGAAAAATGCCGCGGGCGAGGAAATCGCCGCCGACAAAACGAGGCTCGACGATTTTGGCCATCCGGTTCTTTCCGGCGCGGCAGAATGGCTGGCTCAGATGGTCAACTCAAAAGTGCGGACCAAGACGCGCACCGTCAAGCTGGGTTACGCGCAACGCGCCGCCGCGCATTTCGCCAGTGAGACAGATGTCCAGGAGGCTGCGGCTTGTGGAGAGGCAGCGGTCCGCGCCGCCATCGAAGGCAAGAGCGGGTTCATGGTCAAACTCGTGAGGCTACAAAACAAACCGTATCGGTGGACAACGGGCCTCCAGCCGCTCGGTGACATTGCCAATGTCGAACATCTGATCCCGCGCGACTGGATCAGTGAAGACGGTTTTCTGCCCAACGAAAAATTCATCGAATACGCGCAGCCCTTGATCGAAGGCGAACTCAAATTGTTGACCGAAGGCGGCCTGCCGAAATTCGTCACGCTGGAAAAAGTGCGCGTCGAGAAGAAGTTGCCGCCGCGTGTGCTTGAGCACACTAGCCATTGAACCTAAAACGGGGCTGAGGGAACAGGAGCTAACAGAGGTAACAGAATGAGGAGGATTAATTCCGATCCCCCCGCTTCCTGTTGATTCCACCTGCTCTTTTTCGAGGTGAAGTGATCTATTTCGGTCCGACAATTCGCCAACCAGGGCCGGGATTTGGCGGATTAAGGAACTGACCTGAGATCAAATTGATTCCGTCCATTAACCAAACCGCCACCGTGCCGTCGTCATGTTGGAAGAGCAAATCCGTCTTGCCATCGCGGTTCAGGTCGAGCGTGCCGGCAACTCGCCATCCTGGTTCAGCCGGAGCCGAAGGGTTTAACAGCGCGGCTCGGACGAGGTTTGTTCCATCCATATACCAGGCCGCCAGTGTTCCGTCGGTGTGTTGCAAAATTAGATCGGTGCTTCCCATACCGGTCAGGTCGGCCGTCCCGACGACGCGCCAGCGCGGATCTCCTGGATTACTTGGGCTCAACAAGACTCCTTGCACGAGGCTAAGTCCATACATAAACCACACGGCCAATGTCCCATCGGTGTGCTGAAACACGATGTCCTTTTTCCCATCGTGATTCACGTCGCCTGTAGCTACGACCTTCCACCCTCCCCCCGGTTGACTCGGATTCAGCCCCGCTGACGACCATTGATCGATGCCGTTGATGAACCAGACGCTCAGCCCCGCTCCGTCGTCGCGTTGGAAGAGTAAGTCCGTCTGGCGGTCTCCGTTAAAATCCCCGGTTCCAACGATGTGGTAGCGCGGGTCAGCCACCGCGGCTGGGTTGAAGAAGCTCGCTGAAATCAAGTCCGGCCCATTGTTCATGAACCAGACTCCCATAAAACCACCTGGATGCTCGAATACCACGTCCTGCGCACCGTCGCCGTTGAAATCGTTTTCAATGAAAGGGGGCTCGGGCCCGATGAACTGTATGCTGTCGATAAACCAATTGTGTCCCAATGGATAGGAAACAGTGATGTCCATTTCCACGTCGGTTTTGCCGGCAAATGCGGAAAGGTCGCGTGTCACCGGATCAATCGGAACACCATTTAAGCTCAGCCGAGCCGCAGGCGACGGCGAAAGGTCTATCTCCTCAAACTGGTACCGGCCTGCGCCCGCAGGAATATCTCCTCTTTGCGAGAGTGTGTACGTGGCGTCAAACACGTCAAAGAAGTTAAGGTACAATACGTGTTTCCCGGGAAGGGAACTCGTACCATAATAGAAAAAGGTCTCGCGCGAAAGTAGTCCCACGCTGCCAGCGCTGGTGTCGTCATGCTGGAGCGAGTTGAATCCAATTGTGGACATACGCTGGTTGAAATATGAGAGTTGCCACCCCGGAATCAGGTCCGAAATCGGCCCCTTTCCTGTAAAAAAGGGGTAACCACCGCCCGGGGGCCACAGTTGGCTTGTGTTGGTGTTCACCATCTCAAAGTCCAGGTTTACGAATGGCGCAGCCACGCTACAGTATGTGCCGTCATCACCAATAAAGCCGCCAGAAACCGAAGTTCTTTCATAAAAGGCTACTGGGCCAGGCTGATTGGTCCTTGGCTAAGATTCCAATACGAGCCTCTGCCGGTCGACGCTTTCGCCCGGCCGCGCACCATATAGTAAAGTTTTGTAGAATCATGGGTGACAGTGTACGACCAAGGCGTTGTAGCGATCGGCAATGAATTCAATGTTTGGAAAGGCCCGTAAAGGGGTCAGTTAATAATATTGTCATATTTTCAGCGTGGATTGGTTTGCGGAGGCAGCCTGCGGACTTTTTTTCCAGTCCGTTGCAGCAGCCAGGCGAGGTAGCCCCGAGTGCCCATGCACAAGCGCTGGGCGATCCAGGTCAGCGGCAGCGTCGTCTTGGCGCGTAGTTCCTGCGCCAGCTTTACCTTGCGTGGGTCCCCCTTTCGCCTCACGGTCAGCTCCTTCTGGGTCCAGCCCAGACGCTTGAGGCCCGCTGCCACCAAGCGCTTGGCCTGAGCTTCGACGGCTTCTTGCACCGCCTCGCCAAAATGGCTTGGACCGGGCTGCGTTCTGACCTGTTCGAG
>JBDTOW010000471.1:0-4494 GCA_039933075.1 Verrucomicrobiota bacterium
CGGATTCGATGGCCTTAATTTCGCCGTGGATGGCAATCATGGCGTCGCAGAAACTATCAATCTCTTCTTTCGATTCGCTTTCCGTGGGCTCGACCATCATCGTGCCCGGAACGGGCCACGAGATGGTTGGCGCGTGAAAGCCGTAATCCATTAGACGTTTCGCCACATCTTCGACGGTGACACTTTTGAAATGCCGCAGATCAAGAATGCACTCGTGGGCGACCAGGTTGCCGTGACCTTTATAGAGCACCGGGAAATGAGGCTCCAATCGTTTGGCGACGTAATTGGCGTTGAGAATGGCAACCTTGCTTGCCTCGGTCAGACCGGCAGCTCCCATTGCGGCAATGTAAACCCATGAGATCGTGAGAATACTCGCGCTGCCCCACGGGGCGCCCGAAACGGCGCCAATCGGGTTTTCACCGCCTAGATTGACCACTGAATGACCGGGCAGAAAGTCGACCAGATGCTCGGCAACGGCAATTGGACCCATGCCCGGACCGCCGCCGCCGTGCGGAATGCAAAATGTCTTGTGGAGGTTCAAGTGGCAGACGTCCGCGCCGATGTCCGCGGGACGGCACAGGCCGACCTGCGCGTTCATATTCGCGCCGTCCATGTAGACCTGACCTCCCTGTTCGTGGATAATCTGGCAGATTTCTTTGATGCTTTCCTCGAAAACTCCATGCGTGGAAGGATACGTCACCATGAGCGCGGCGAGATCGTTCTTGTGCTCGGTCGCTTGGGCCCGGAGGTCTGCGACATCGATATCCCCGCCTTTGTCACAAGCAACAGCGACGACTTTCATGCCCGCCATCACGGCGCTGGCGGGGTTGGTGCCGTGCGCGGATTGCGGAATGAGACAGACGTTGCGATGCGCCTGGTCGCGGCTCTCGTGATATCGACGTATCACCAGCAGTCCCGCGTATTCACCTTGTGAGCCGGCATTCGGTTGCAAAGAAATTCCCGCAAAGCCGGTGATTTCAATTAACCAGTCCTCGAGTTGCTTGAACAAAATCTGATATCCTTGCGTTTGGCGCAGAGGCGCGAACGGGTGCAGCTTGCTGAACTCCGGCCAGCTCACCGGCACCATTTCGCAGGTGGCATTAAGTTTCATCGTGCAGGAGCCGAGCGGGATCATCGAATGCGTTAGCGAGAGATCGCGTGATTCGAGACGTTTCAAGTATCGGAGCATCTCCGTCTCGGAATGGTAGCGATTGAAGACTGAATGAGTGAGAAATTTGCTCGCGCGGGCGAACCCGGCAGGAACATCGCTCGCGGCTGCGGCCGCGAGTTCCCTGACCGTGAAGGCTGGCTCGCAGCCGCCATTGAAAATCTGCAGAAGTTCCGCGAGGTCATTTTCCATCACCGTCTCATCGAGCGCAAGGCCGATGGTGTGATCGTCAATGGGTCGGAGATTGATCCGGCGAGCCTCGGCGACTTTTAAGATCTCCGTGCTGCGTTTGGAACCGAGTTCCACGCGCAAGGTATCAAAGCAGGGCAGGGCTTTCGCTGACGAGCGAGCTGTCGGCGGCTCGCTGCGAGGAGACGGTTCGCCCGGCAAGCTGCTGGCAGCAGAATTGAACAGGCGAGACGGCTGTCCTACCTTATAGCCAAGTCGTTCCAACCCTTGCGCCAGGATATTCGTCACGAAGTGCACGCGCCGGGCGATCTGTCTGAGTCCATCCGGACCGTGGTAAACGGCATACATCGCGGCGATATTCGCGAGCAGCGCTTGCGCCGTACAGACGTTGCTGGTGGCTTTCTCGCGGCGGATGTGCTGTTCGCGCGTCTGCAGGGAAAGACGAAGCGCTGGCCGGCCGCGTGAATCCTTGGAAACACCGACGAGTCGCCCGGGCAACTGTCGTTTGAACTCGTCGCGGGTCGCAAAAAAAGCCGCGTGAGGTCCTCCGTAACCGAGCGGGACACCGAATCGTTGGGCGCTGCCAACCGCAACATCGGCGCCGAATTCACCGGGCGGACGCAGCAATGCCAGACTGAGCAAATCGGCCGCTACAATCACCAGAGCGCCCGCGGCATGGACGGTTTCGACAAATGAACGGTAATCGTGCACCACACCCCACGTATCCGGGTATTGAAGCAACACGCCAAAAACTCTTTCGTTCAAAGCAAAGGATTCGGGATCGCCAACAATAACTTCGACGCCCAGCGCTTCGGCCCGCGTTTGCACCACTTCGATATTTTGTGGATGGCACGCATTCGAGACAAAAAACACTTTACGTCCTTCGGCGGCTTTGATGCGGTGACACATCATCATCGCTTCGGCGGCAGCAGTAGCTTCATCGAGGAGGGACGCGTTGGCGATTTCCAGACGGGTAAGATCACAGATCATCGTCTGGAAATTCAGGAGCCCTTCAAGGCGCCCCTGGGCAATCTCGGCCTGATAGGGCGTATATTGGGTATACCACCCGGGATTCTCCAAAATGTTTCGTTGGATGACCGGCGGAGTAATGCAATCGCTATATCCCATGCCGATATACGAGCGGAAAATCTGATTCTTCGACGCGATAGCCCGTAATTCGTTGAGCACGCCGAACTCGCTTCGTCCCGGTGGCAATCCCAGCGGTTGACGGAGTCGAATGTTGGCCGGTACTGCGGCGTCCACGAGTGCCTCGAGGTTGGGCATTCCCAAAGCCTCCAGCATTTGCTGAATTTCGGTTGCGCCTGGGCCGATGTGACGCCGGACAAAGCGGTCGGGATGCTTCAGCAGGTCCATGGGGCTCGAAGTGGCTGGTGCGGATTGAAGTTTGGTACTCGGCTGATTGCCCGTTGCGAGCGGCGTTTCCCTTGCAAACATGGGAGGAAGGTACGGAGCGTCGGATCCAAAGCAAGCGAGATTTATCAAATCATACCTTGGAATCGGCTCATGCGAAACCTCCTTTTCTTTTTGAACCGCATTGCAATCATGAACCGGCTGCGGTCCGAGTCGGCGCGCGAGCGACTGGGGCCCCGGTCCATCAGGTGATAACTGATGGTCGCCACTGTTCAGAAAACTCCGATGTTGGAAGTTGGATGTTGAAGGTTGAATGTTGCGGTTCATCGAAACTGGACCCTTCCGAAATCCGGACCTGAATCGAGTCCGTAAACCACGTGAGGTAGGGACGGTGCGCTGCGCCGTCCGCGCCGCGTACAGCGGCGCAACCGTTCCGCCGGCTGCTACGCGGGGGGGGCATCGCAGCGCGATGGCCCTACCTCCTATTGAGTGGTTCATCGCAAATTCACCGCTTGACGCCGCTCCCATGGACTGAAAAGAGTCGCAACATGAGCCGACCCGGCAATCAAGGCTTCCTTCGCGTTCCGCGTTATGGCGTGATTGTGCTGTTGGCGGGCTCCTTTCAATTTTCAACGGGCTCTGAGCGTGGTTGAGTTGGAGGAGGTGGGACATCTCTCATCTTCAAACTCGAGCCTTTGGTGAAAAAATGCGCGTTCGCAGAACAATAGTTAAATCCGAAGTCGGAACGGTGGCAATTCATTCAAAAATGCCGCGCACGGAAACAACTTTCGCCGACCGGCCGTCAACCAAAAAAGACCGGCTGCCAGGCGAATCGCATGAAAGCAAAATGACCGTCGTTGTCGAGCGCGGCATGGATGCATTGAAAGAACACGTCGAGGCCTGGGAGGACCTGGCTGGCAACGCTCTCGAGCCGAACATCTTTTACGAAGCGTGGATGATGCTTCCTGCCGTTGAAGCATTCGGCGCCGTCGAGGAATTGTATTTTGTTTTCATCTATGCGCCCGACGTCAAACGGCCTTCAGGAAAAAGGATTTTATGCGGCTTCCTTCCGCTCGAGCTTTCGCATCGCTATAAAAAACTGCCTGTGACCGTCTTCAGTTCGTGGAAGCACATCCATTGCTTTTTGTGCACGCCGTTGCTGCGAGTCGAACGGGCACAAGAAGCTCTGGCTGCGTTTTTCGAGTGGCTGGCCGCTTATGAATCGCCGGCTCAATTGATGGAGTTTCGCAGCATCACTGCCGACGGAGTTTTTCATAAATTTCTAATCGACGAATTTAATCAACGCGCCTGTTTGACATTTAGTTCGGATCGTTACAATCGCGCGCTGTTCAAACCCCGGTCAAACGCGGGGGCGGGCATCTCTGGTCGCCACAAAAAGGAGTTGAGGCGAATCCAGACCCGTCTCGCGGCAATCGGTGCTCTCGAATATGTCGCGCTTGAATCGGATGCCGATGCGGAGGCCTGGATAAACGATTTTATTCAACTCGAGGCGAGTGGTTGGAAAGGAAAGGACGGCAGTGCGCTGGCCTCGGAAGCGGCGCACAGAAGTTTTTTTGAGTCTGCGGCAACAGGAGCCATTGAAAGGGATCGCTTGATGATGCTTGCGCTCAGACTCAATGGAAAACCCATTGCCATGAAGTGCAATTTTATCTCGGGCGGCGGCTCTTTCGCTTTCAAGATAGCGTTTGACGGAACTTACTCGCGCTATTCTCCGGGAATGCTGTTAGAGATGGAGAACATCCGGC
>JBDTOW010000472.1:0-4493 GCA_039933075.1 Verrucomicrobiota bacterium
AATCCAAACGAAACCACCAGCCACAGCGCGACGCCGGCGACGGTGCCAGGCATCAGCCAGTGCCATCGACGGCGTTTCACATTGGGAGCGTAAACATAAAGAATATTGAAGGCCAACAGGATGAAAGCGAGCCAGAGAAGCCACTCCAACACCTTCCATGCACCAGCAATCAGACCGCTGAACCCAAAGTGGCTTCCGATGATTTCGCTCAAGTGTCCGCCATAGATCAGCAGCAGCAAAGCGGCGGCGATGAGCAGCAGGGTGACAATCGTCAATCCCGACGCCACCAGGTATTTCTTCCACCAAGGCCGCACCTCTTTGACTTCATAAGCGATGTTCAAACCCTCGATGATGGCCAGCATGCCTTGGGAAGCCGACCACCAGGTGAACAGCAATGCGAAGGAAAAGGTGACCGGGCCGGAACCGCGGGTGATTTCGCCAAGCGTCCGATCGATGAGACCGGAAGCCGACTCCGGGAGTACCGCGGTAAGAGACTTGTGCAGCGTTTCCTGGAGAACAGGACCTGACTGGAGGAGAAGACCCAGGGCAGCAATCAGCAAGAGTAGCAGCGGGAAAATTGAGAGCAGGAAATAAAAGGAGAGGATCGCGGCCTGGTCCAAAATGCGATCCTTCCAGAATCGCATCCAGGCGCGTCGTAACAATTCTTTCCAGGTCAGTCCGCTAATGTTCCACCTTACCAGTTCACTTTGGTTTTCCACGTCAGTGCGTGCTGGCCACCAGATCATCAACCCAATAACCTTGCTGGCCGTAATGCCCATGCAGGGAGGTTTCGTAGTCCCGGTTGAGAGATTCAGGAGTGTATTCCGGCGAATGTCTGACCATCTCGCACGCCAGGTTGACAAAGACCTTCGATTCGTCCCAGCTAACTCGTTCAATCCATCGCGGTGAAACCAGGACGCATTTTCCGGCCCACCAGTGTTTCGTATCAACAACCAGATAACGAATTGACCACGTCTCGTCGTCAATGATGAAATCCTCGACGCGGCCGATCTCTCCATCCAGCGCATGGATTTGATAGCCGGTCACGGCATGAGTGCTGCGCAAATGTGGGTCGCCCGTTTCGGCGCGATGAGCGGGGTAAGCGGGCGGTTCGAGCGGGGAGATGCCCATTCCGCCGAACCAAATGATCTCCCCGTGCTGGCGAGGCGGATGAGCGGATGATCCCCACAAATATGGGCCGCTCCAATACATTGGCCAGTTGTAATAACCGTAATATTGCCTCTCATATTGGCGGGAAACCGGTTCATGGCTGGCCAGTGATGGGCTTTCTTCGATCTGGTTTTTGGTCAGGTCCACCGGGAGGACGCGATCCGCTTCAATGGCGGGTTCCAAGGCGTAAGGCGAGATCAGAACTTGCCTGCCGCTTAACCAGCCGCCGGTGTCCGCGACAAGGTAGCGCACCGTCCAATGCTGGTCATCGAAGTAGAACTCCTTGGCCCCGCCGATGTCGCCATCGCGCGCCCGGAGTTTGAAACTTTTGAATTCTTTGGCTAATCGTAACATGATAGTTGTCTTTCTGGTTTTCCAGAATTAAACGGCGCTCAAGTCTATTGTTCCTTGACTGCGGTTTCGGCTACGATGTGCGACTTGAAAAACGCGACGACAGAATTGTTCCTGGTCATAATTTGTGTTCTTCTGCTTATAGATTGCCGGGCGTTATCGCCGAAGAAACGCTAGGCTGTGGAGTAGCCATTTACTATGGGGTGTTCACCCCATTGTTCGCGACTCCCAAAAGAGACACAGTTGGGACAAGAATATGAATTCACCGAATGCTATTACACCCACGATTTGAAGCTCATTCCTCCGGATGAAGAATGCGACAGAACCCACACCGTGCGGCTGGCCGAAACTGGCCGTGTTAGCGCTGGCGCTGACAGCAACGGCCGGTCTGGGCGTGGTCGATTATTTCACCGGACGCGAGCTTACCATCTCGCCGTTCTACCTCGTTCCGATTTGCTGGACTTGCTGGATGGCAGGGCGGAAAGCCGGACTGTGGCTTGCGGTGATCGGCGCGACAACCTGGCTGGCGGCGGAAATGATGGAGCACTACAACTATCCGCATCCTGCTATTCCATATTGGAACGCGTTCATCTTGCTGGTTTTGTTCGTGGTGGTTGTCTGCCTGGTATCAGCGCTTCGTGGATCGCAAGATCGTTTGGAACGGCGCGTGGACGAACGCACCGCATCCCTGCGCGATTCGGAGGGACGGCTGGACGCCATCGTGCGAACGGCACCGGACGGAATCGTCACCATGGATTCGCGCGGAATTGTGGAGTTCATGAATCCCGCCGCCGAGCGGATATTTGGGTATCCCGCCGAAGACGTCATCGGGCACGAAGCAAGTCTGCTCATGCCGCTGCCCAAATCCGAGCAGCACGAAAATGACTTCGCGCGTTTCCCGAAAACCGGCGATGCCAAAATCGCCGGGATCGGCTGCGAGGCCGAGGGCCGGCGCAAGGACGGCACGGTGTTTCCGATCGATTTGTCCGTGTCGGAATACTCGTTGGGCGGGGACCGAATGTTTGTTGGCCTGGTTCGCGACATCACCATGCGAAAGAAGGGCGAGGACGCGATCAACCGGCTCGCGATCATCGTTGAGTCCGCAAACGACCCGATTATCAGCAAGACACTGGACGGCATTATTCTGACTTGGAATCCCGCGGCCGAGAAAGTCTTTGGGTATTCGGCGGCGGAGGCGATTGGACGCCCGATCACGATGCTGATGCTCCCGGAGCTCCAGAACGAGGAATCCGAAATCCTTGGAAGGGTCCAGCGCGGCGAGCGGATCGAGCGCTACGAAACAGGGCGGCTGCGCAAGGACGGTTCGCGAATCAGCATTTGGCTCAGCATTTATCCGATTAAAGACGACGAAGGGAACATATTTGGAGCATCAGAAACCGTCCTTGATGTCTCTGAGCGCAAACGTCTCGAAAGCGCGGTCGCCGCCGCCACCGAGGAGGAGCGTGGCCGCATCGCCCGCGAACTTCACGACGGGTTGGGGCAACAATTGGGCGGCGCTCTGTTTCTGAGCGACCTCTTGCGGCGCGATCTGAACGGGCGCGCCGCTGTCGAAGGTCCGCGCGCCACCGAAGTCCATACACTTATCGTCAACGCGCTGGTTCAGGCCCGCGAGGTCTCGCGCCGACTCTATCCCGTTCCGCCCGATCCGGATGGCTTGATGACGGCATTGCAAAATCTCGCCGACCGTGTCGCGCGGGACCAGCAGATTGAATGCACGTTCGAGGCGGATTCAGCAGTGCTCCTTGCCGACCGAACGCTCGCCACGCACCTGTATCGCATCGCGCAGGAGGCGGTGAACAATACGCTCAAGCACAGCGGCGCGAAGCGTATTGAGATCAAGCTTGCCAGCACTGCGCGAATCCTGGAGCTGTCGGTGCGTGATTACGGAGCGGGCCTGCCGGCGGATGCCCGAACCCGCGGCCTGGGAATGCAAACCATGAGCGATCGCGCGAGCTTGATTGGCGGGCAATTGATGGTGCAGAATGCCGTCGGTGGCGGCGTCCGGGTGATTTGTTCTCTGACCAAATCGCGAGCAATGTCTGGAAATGCCACGTCCGAACCGCGACACAACGAACCGGCTTAAAACATGGCGTCGAAGAACAAACCAGCCCCTGCGTCAGCGACGAAGAAGAGAGTTCTCGTCGTGGATGACCATCCGACGACGCGGATTGGCCTGGTGGAGACGCTCAACCGCGAACCGGACCTGACGGTCTGCGGCGAGGCAGGCACGGCGCGGGAAATGATGGATGCCGTCGCCCGGCTCAAACCCGACCTTGTTTTGACGGACTTCACGCTGCCAGATAAGGATGGCCTGGAATTCATCAAGGACTTTCAGGCGCTGCATCCGGGCTTGCCGGTGCTGGTGGTTTCGATGCACGAGGAAGCGTTTTATGCGCCGCGCACGCTGCGCGCCGGCGGACGAGGCTACGTGATGAAGAGCGAAGGGCCGGGGAAAATCGTGGCTGCCGCGCGCACGGTATTGAGTGGGCAGGTTGCGCTCAGCCCGCAAATGGCCTCGCGTCTGCTCGAATCGTTCACCCGGCAATCGGGCCACGCCGCGGCGACGCCGGAAAACAAACTGAGCGACCGCGAACTGGAAGTGCTGCGCCACTTTGGCGAAGGCTGGAGCACGGAGGAAATTGCCAGCAAGTTGCACCTCAGTTCGAAGACCGTGGACGTGCATCGCGGCCATATCAAGGAGAAGCTTGGCTTCCGCACGACGCCGGAGTTTCTGCGCTTCGCCATCGGCTGGGTTGCCGCGGAGGAACGGCCAGCACCCATTACCGAGCCGACCCCTGCATTCAAGTCCGCGCCGCGGCGCTCTTGAACACAACCTCGTTCGCCGCTGGATAAGAGCCTGTCTGAAAATTCCGTGGGGTCCTGTTTTCGCGGAAAAGACCGGATGGCGAGGCGCGACGAAGGAGAATATCCCTCGCCGATCTTCGACTGAG
>JBDTOW010000473.1:0-4493 GCA_039933075.1 Verrucomicrobiota bacterium
CAAATTAATTAATAGCGCTGACTGGTCTCGCGACGAGGACCGCGACCACCGCCGCCGCCGTAACCGCCGCCGCCGCCGCCGCCGGCCGCGCGATCTTCACGAGGCCGAGCCTCATTGACTGTAAGATCACGACCCTCAACGTTTTGGCCATTCATGGCCGCGATCGCCGCATCGGCGCTCTCTTTGGTCTCCATGGTGACAAACCCGAAGCCGCGCGAACGTCCGCTCATTTTGTCCATGATCAACTCGGCGCCGAGCACGGTTCCGTGCGGGGCGAAGAGATCCTGGAGATCGTTTTCGGTGGTGTCGTAGGAAAGATTTCCTACATATAATTTAGTGCTCATTGATGATTTTCTATCGTAGACTCACTGCTCCTTCACAGACTGTTCCCGACCATCGGGTTTCAAATCATCACTGAAAACACTTTCAACTGAAGATCCACCAAGCCTTGAAATTGACAATTTATCTAACAGGGCGCTTACAATGTCGATTTCTGGAGCGAATGCAACTGTTATTTTTTAAGAACATTTGGGGCGCACCGCGAGTCCATTGCTCGATTTGATTCGCTTCCTGAGTTAACGCGGTATGTGAAATTCATACCGGAGAACCAACAGCACAAGAGCAAGCAAAACCAAGGCCACTGCGAGGGCAACACCAGCCGACCGTACCCGCTTGGAATGCTCCTAATCCCATGCTATCGCCCGAAAGGGCATTCCCATAACCAGCTCAAGAAGCCCGATGAAGAAACAAAGCCAGGGCACCAAAAAGAGAAAAGCACCTGCGAGATGGGCGAGATGAACAAAGAGACGGAGAGGAAATGCGTCGTGGCGGCCATCGAAGTATGACTCCGTTGCGGGCACCCAACCCAATAAGTGAACGGCGATCATCAATGAAAGGCCCGCCGCAACCTTGACCAGACTGCGCTTGCGAATGGCCTTCTCGTAGTCGGTCTGCATGAGCTTGAGCCTGCCAGCAGTTAATGGGACAAACTCAAAAGCCAGAAACAAACCGAACTCCTTCCGTTCATGGATTGCAGCCTGATCGCAGGTCTACTCTATGACAAATTGATTCGGCGAAGGTTCGAACATGCGGCGACGGTTTAACCAATGGCGGCCCGCGAATCAAGACTCGCGCAGCGGGAATGGCGATCTTTGCCCCCGGTTCCCTCCCCCGACGAAATGTCGAGGTGATTTGCCAAGCCCGAGGATTTTCGACTAAGCTTTCGGTTGTGCAACTCGATTTCTTTCTGCGCTCAGCCCAGCCGCAGCCGCGGGGATCAGATGTTTTACTTGTCGACGGGAGAGAAGTCGTTGTTCACTTGTTTCCGAATCGGCAGGCCCGGCGTTACATTCTCAGGATCAGTGCCGATGGCTCAGTTCGAGTCACCGTCCCGCGTGGCGGTTCTCGGAAAGCCGCGCTGGATTTCGCTCGTCGCCATGTTACCTGGATCGAGCAACAACTGCAAAAGCGCCAAGCTCAAAAAAATGAAGTCACGGGCTGGAGGCATGGTACCGAAATCTTCTTTCGCGGGCAGCGAGCCGCTCTCGCAGTTAGAGATGGCGTTGTTGAATTTGCGGATCAGGTCGTCCCGCTCAAGGAAACCCCCGATGACCTGCGCCCGCTCATCGAACAATATCTAAGGGATTTGGCCCGTGTTGAACTGATCCCTCGAACTTTCGAGTTGGCGGGGCTTCATCAATTAGCCGTGCGCCGTGTGACGGTTCGCAATCAACGATCGCGGTGGGGTTCCTGCTCGGTACGCGGGACGATCTCGCTTAACTGGAGATTGATTCAAACTCCGGAACTGGTCGTGGACTACATTATTCTCCACGAACTGATGCATTTGCGAGAGCTGAATCATTCGCCGCGGTATTGGCAGTGGGTGGAGCGGGTGTGCCCGACCTATCGAGAAGCGGAAGCCTGGCTTAAGCAGCATGGGCGGATTCTGCGCTGAAAATACCATGGCAAGAAAAGTATTAGTCGGTTTCGCCATCGTCGCGTTATTGGTAGCCTTCGTCGCGCTCCTCGGGCAGAAGGCACCGCCGCCGCCAGTGTTTCCCTCGCCAAACGGATACGCCGACTTTGTCAAAGCCGGAGAGATGCGAAGCCCGGGCGACGCGCCCAACTCTCGAACGGCCACGCTGGACGAATTGCGGACGTCTGTCGAAAATAACCGCGATGCTCTGCAACTGGTGCGTACCGGACTAACCAAACAATCTCGGGTGACCACCGAGTATTCGCCCGCTTACATGACCACCCACATGCCAGAGTTGGCCACGTTCAAAGGACTGGCCCGAGCCTTGGTCGCGGAGGGCAAGCTGGCGGAACTCGAAAACCGCCGCGGCGATGCGGCCCGGCTTTATTTGGACACCATCCGATTCGCCCACGAAAGCGTTCGCGGTGGCCTCCAGATCGACGCCCTGGTCGGTTTGGCCTGCGAAGCTATCGGCATCACGCAGTTGGAACCGTTGAGCACGACTCTCGACGCGAAACAATGTCGCGAGCTCCTTCCGACATTGGGGATGATTGATGCGAACCGCGAAACGTTTGCAGACGTAATGAAACAGGAAAAAACCTGGAGCCGCCGGGCCTTTGGCTGGCGTGAACGAATGCAATTCTTGGTTTTGCGGATTTTGGCCCGCCGGGATCTTCTCGCACCAGGCCGACAAAAGTTAGAGGCCAAGTTCCAAGCGGCGGATACCCGACGACGCAGGCTGTTGATAGACCTGGCGAGCCGAGCTTACGAGCTGGAAAAGGGAAAGCGCCCCGCAACTATCGCTGAGTTGGCGCCCGACTATCTCAAGGCCATTCCGCCAGACCCGACCACCGGCGCGCCAATGAAGAATCTGCCGTAACAAAGCCTTGCCTGCCCACCTTGCTACTCGCGGAACCAGCCGACCGGGAGGCTCTTGAACTTGAGCGAGACAAATTTGGAACCTTGTGGCTGGACATAATAGGTGAGCAGGACACGATCGCCGTTAAGGGTGATGCTGGTATAGGCGTAAGCCGTTTTGGGATCGCTCTCGATTGTTTTTGGTTTGGCCCAGCTCCTACCCTGATCGTGCGAAATAGCCGCTACCAGAGGAGTCCGCCGTCCACCATGGTCCGCGTCTGCCTCGAACTTGGGGTTATAAATTAACAAGAAGTCCGCCGTGGCCGGCAAGCGAACGAGTGTGCTGGGAGCTTCGGGAGACGCAACGGTCCATGTCTTCGCTTCCGACCAGGTATTCCACGATCGGATGAATAGGCATGCCAGATTTGGCCCATTTGAGTGCGGATGATTTGCAAAATCCGCCCGTCGTCCAATTCGATGAGGCCTGGCTCCATCGCGCCGCGTCGCGGACATCGCGCAACGCCTTCGCCCACTTTCCAGGTCTGGCCGTCGTCGTCTGAGGAATAGACCACCGTTTGGAATGTTTCATTTTGACTCCACACCTCCGAGGTAAGAGATATCGGGCAGAGAATGCGCCCGGACTTGAGTTGAACCGCTCGCGCATTGTTCATAATAGGACAACGATGTCTCCTTCGGAATTTCGCGGATTGGCGCTGGTGCCTTTCGCGATAATTGTTTCAATGATTTCTGCTTTTGCCGGAGCTGAGCGCGATGCGATCGGACCCGGCCGAGAAACAGAATCCTCAGGCTCTGGCTCAGCGACGACGCAAATGCCAAAGGTCATGCTCAACAGGACGAGGACGGGGAATCGGTTCATTGATGGCATCCTATCGCTGGTCCGATGGCAGTGGAACTCCGTATTTTTCCGCGGAGAATTGGTAACGCGACAAAATCCAAAAGGTCCTCGTGTTGTGACCCCGAAATCCCCATATTTTGCGGTGATGAGCAAACGAAATCTTGATCGCCGCGAGTTCATCCACCGAACCGCTGCCGCAGTCGGCGCAATGGTTTGTCCCACTTGGCCAACAATCGTGAGAGCAAAACCGAAGCAGATTTATCAACTGGCGACGTTCAGGGCCGATGTAACTCCGCCGTTGGGACATGCCCTGATGGGCGGAGGAATTGCGCCGGCACAACGGATTGACGATCCTCTCTTCGCGAATGGTTTCGTTCTGTCGAGTGGCGCGAAGCCGATTGTGTTCGTGGCCGTCGATTGGTGCGAGATTCGCAACGACGCTTACGACCGCTGGCGAGCAGTGCTGGCGGAGGCAGCGCGCACCACGCGCGAAAGAGTTCTCGTGACCAGCGTCCATGTACACGACGCTCCGGTAGCTGACCTTGAAGCCGAGCGCATCCTGGAAAACCACAAACTCGCCGGCAGCATTTGCGATTTAAAGTTCCATGAACAAGCGCTCCAACGGGTCGCCCGATCTCTGCGAGATGCCCTGCGAAATTCGCGCCGCGTGTCTCACCTCGGCATCGGGCAGGCGAAGGTAGAGCAAGTCGCGTCCAACCGGCGTTTCCCTGGGCCGGAGGGCAAACCGTTGTTCAGTCGCATGAGTTCCACGCGCGATCCGTTGGCTCACGAAGCCCTCGAGGG
>JBDTOW010000474.1:0-4493 GCA_039933075.1 Verrucomicrobiota bacterium
TCGCGCCCGACGTGGTGATGGCCTGCTGCGGCGACGTGCCCACGCTGGAGACGCTGGCCGCCGTCTCCATCCTGCGCGAGCATCTGCCCGATCTGAAAATCCGAGTGGTCAACGTCGTTGACCTCATGCGACTGCAACCGGAAAGCGAACACCCGCACGGTTTGAGCGATACCGATTTCGACGAACTCTTCACGAAGGACAAGCCCGTCATCTTTGCATTCCATGCCTACCCGTGGCTGATCCACCGGCTGACCTACCGCCGCGCCAATCACGACAATATCCATGTCCGCGGCTACAAGGAAGAAGGCACGATCACCACGCCCTTCGACATGACCGTGCTGAACGACTTGGATCGTTTCCACCTCGTAATGGACACCATTGATCGCCTGCCGCAGACCGGCGACAAGGGCATTTACCTGAAGCAGCAACTCAAGGACAAGCTCATCGAGCACAAGCAATACATTGATAAAAACGGTCAGGACCTGCCCGAAATCCGGAACTGGAAATGGAACGCCGGGCCGCGTTGAATGAATATCCCCGTTTCAGACTTCCGCTGAGTTTGGACCGGGTCTAACTTCGGAAAGCGATTTCACTCGAGGTCGCCGATGCCGCACACTTCCGAAAACCATTCGTGGCCAAGCAAGGCTGTCCGATCTCAATATCACGGTTGATTACATGGAAACCAAGCAACGGAAAAAGCGCGGACTGGTCCGAGGCATTTTGTGGTTGATGGCCGTTGGAATCGTTTTGCTCGCGCTCCTGCCGTTATGGTTTCCGTGGTTATTGACGCCGGTTGCAAGTCGGTACGGCCTGGGGTTTGCGGATTACGATCGGATTGGCTGGACCCGATTCGCACTGACCGGAGTCCACGGCGCATGGGACGGCACGCGGCTGGAAGTCAAGCGCGTCGAATGCGTGCTGCCCCCAACCTGGCTTTGGCGACGCTTCGATGACCGCACCAACGATCCGCCGCTGGTCTCATTAATAGGCGGTCACCTGATGATCGGCGTGTCAACGACGAACGCAGGCAACGCCGCGAGTGCGGAACAGGAAGGATCGATGGATGAGACGTTGAACCAAATTTCCCAAATCGGGCCAATGCTCCAACGGTTCTTGCCGGTGGCCAATCTGACGAATTGCACCATCCAAGTGGCTTCCAGTCGTTTGTCAATTCCGCACGCAGAATGGCGGGCCGGCCGGTTGAATGCAGTCGTTCGCATCCCATCGTCGCGTAGGGAAATTGAACTGGCCGCCCAGATGGATGGAAATTTGGCGTTGAAGCTCGCTGCCAATTGGGCCGCTTATGATGCGTCGCTTCGCTGTAGATTTTCCCGCACCGCCGGAGAGTGGCGCAGTGATGGCGAGTTGGACTGGCTCACCAATCGCGCCAATCTCACGGCACGGTTCGCAACCAATGGATGGTGGCCGGTGCAGGCGCGGGTGGTCTGCCAACGCTGGCAGATTCCGGCGGGGTCCCTCCAGATTCAAGGCTACGAAAACCTGGTCGCCAGCCTGACGGCTAACCTCGTGTCAAACCGCTTCGATTTGCAGGCGACCGGTTTTGCCCAGCCGTCTGAGTCGTCGGCGAAAAGTGGATGGCCCGCGGTGAATTTTTCGCTTGGCGCGGACGGTGATCCTGGCGGGGTGAAACTTCACGCCCTGAACATCCAATCGCCCTGGTTGGATGCCAGCCTGACGAACACCGTGGGCATCACCTGGACGAGCGAACTTCTGGCGGAATCGGCGCAACTTCGCGTGTCGGTGGATCTCGATAAATTGCCCGGAACCACGTTCACTGGACGGGCGGAAGGCCTCGTGGGGATTAAACCGCGGGGCGGGCTGCCACCCGTCGCGCAATTCCGCTTTTCGGGCGCCGACGTGCGCGCAGGCCAATTGGACGCCAAAACGGTTCTTGTCCGCGGCGAATTCGCGGCGCCTATTCTGAAGTTTGACGAGATTCGAGCTGACTTCGCCGATGGGTCGGTGATGGTTGCCGACGGATCATTTGACCGGGAGGCGCAACGCATTGATGGAGGACACTGGAAACTGTCCGGCGGTTTTCTGCAAAAACTGCTGCCGGACTTGAGCTATGCAAGATTGGTTGCCTCCGGAGAATTGCGCGGGCCGCTGACAAATCTCACGCACCGCAGTGAAGCCGCCTTTACCACCTTCCGAGCCGCCGGGCTGAAGCCGTTTGATCTCCGGGCCAAATGGAGCGGCCAGAATCAACGTCTCACAGCGGCGAATGTCGAGTGGACGGCCGCCGAATCAGTTTTGTCCATCGCCGCTGCCGCGGACTTCAACTTGGCGGAACGCAAAGTCGAGGCGACGCTGAACCAGCTTTCGTTGCGCCGGGAGAAGGAGAAGCTTTATGCGCTGCAACAACCTTGCGCGATCACATTCCGTTCCGGAAACACAAACGTGCCGGGACATCTGTGGGCACTCGCCGTCAACGCGTTCAACTGGCGGAGCGAGCGCCACTCAATGTCCGGCACCGCTGACCTCGCGTGGCCCTCACACGGGGAAGCGACTTTGACCATGACCAATGTCGCGTTCGCGGATTTTGCGGATTTTCTCGAAGCGGACATCGCGAACGTTTTGGTCGCCGAACTGGCCGCGACCGCTCATTGGTCCAACGGGCCGGTGCATTCGGCGATTTCGGCAACGGGTTCGATGACCAACGGCACGGGCCAGGTTTTCGGTCTGCGCGGCGCCGTGCAGACGGACGAGTTCCTCAAGCTTGAACTGTCGGCGCTTGCGAGCGGCTACACACCGACATTGTCGGTGACGGGTACGGTTCCCGTTAAAGTCATTCCCGAACGCCGCCAAGAGATGCTCGTCTGGGACAAGTCGCAGAGCATCGCGCTGGCGGGCGACTGGAAGGATGATCAGACGGATACATACTCGCTACCGCTGGGATCGTGGGGCCGACTGGATGTTTTACGGCCTGAAGTACAGTTCCGGGTTTCCGGGACACCGGATGAGCCATCAGCCGAACTGACGATGACTGCGGCGAAGCTGGCCTGGCCGTCGAAGACAAACGATTCACCGCGTCCCAGGCTGGAAGACTTGCAGCTCGAGGCGGAGATTCGTCCGGACGCGCTCCGGATGAAAACTTTCGCGGCGAAGCTGGACGGCCAGCCAATCATGGCGACGGGAGAATGGCCGCTCCCGGGCAAAGCCTGGCGGGAGTTGTGGTCCACCCAAAAGCTGCCGGCCTGGGATCAAGCTCATGGACATCTGAAATTGGAAGAGGCGCAGGTGGCCGCGCTCTCGGCTTATCTGCCGGAGGTGTTATCTCCGGAAGGGCGGTTGAACGCGACCTTGGACCTCAAAACCGGCAAGCGTTTGGAAGGCGTTTTGTCGCTGACGAATGCCGCCACGCGACCGATTGGTCCGATCACGCCACTGCGGGACGTCGCGGCATTGGTGCGTTTCGATGGTAATCGCGCCGTGCTGCAGGATTTTCGCGCCCAGATCGGGGGACAACCGATCCGCGCCGATGGTTTTGTGACGGTACCACAGCTTGACGGCACCGGGTTGGATTACCACGTCAACCTTCACGGCACGAATGTCCCGTTGACGCGAAGTCCGGAGCTGTTGCTGCGCGGGGATTTTTCGGTGTCGCTGCGCGGCGGCAGCAATCTGCCACCGTTGCTGTCCGGCGCGGTCACGTTGCGCGACGGATTGTACGTGCAACACGCCTCGGCGCTGGTTTGGAGCGCGCCCAGGCGGCCCGAATGGCTCCCGCCGTACTTCAGCGTGACCAACAAGCCATTCGCCGATTGGAAGCTGCAACTGGCCGTCCGCGGAGACCGCTTCTTGCGCCTGCGCGCACCGGTGTTCAGCGGCATCGTTTCCGCGGATTTCCAGTTGAACGGCTCGCTCCTGGCGCCGGTCCTGACCGGCGACGCCCGCGTCAACTCCGGCCGCCTGATTTTTCCGTTCGGATCGCTCACGATTGATCAGGGTTTGGCGAGCTTCAGCGGAAACGACTCGCGAGGCCCGGACCTGCAGATCAACGCGTCCGGACGCAATTACCATTACGATCTTCGGCTGGAAGTGAAAGGCCCCGCCGACGGCGCGAACGTGAACTTTTCCTCCACCCCGCCCCTCGCTTCCGAACAAATCCTCCTCATGTTGACGGCCGGCGAGATACCGCGATCGGATTATGCCTTTTCGAACAGCGCGCGAGCAGGCCGCCTGGTGACCTTTCTGGGAAGGGATATGTTCAGCCGTTATTTTGGCAGCGACCCGGACAAGGAACGGTTGATCATCCAGACCGGCGAAAGCATTTCCGAGGCAGGACGGTTGACGTATTCGGTCGAATACCGGCTGACCGACCGATGGTCGGTCATCGGGGAATACGACGAGTTCAATGCCTTCAACACAGATTTTAAATGGAAGGTTTTCACACGTTGATTAAATGGCGGGCGGGTTCGGGCGCGGCGCCGCGTCGTCGCATTCTTCCGGGGAATTTCGCCACGCGGTTG
>JBDTOW010000475.1:0-4492 GCA_039933075.1 Verrucomicrobiota bacterium
GCCGCGCCTCACCGAGCTGGTGCAGTTCCAGGGTGACTTTGCGGCGAAGAAGCCGGTGCGCCACATCGTGCTCCGTGGGCTCACCTTCGCCGACACCGACTGGACCCTCTCCGCTGAAGGGTATCGCGACACGCAGGCGGCGGTAGCGATTCGCGGCGAAGTGTTCGGCGATGGTATGACCGATTGCGTCATCGAGGATTGCACCTTCACGCGGTTGGCCGGCTACGGCATCGATCTGGGGCGGGCCTGTCAGCGGAACCGCATTGTTGGCAATGAGATTTTCGACCTTGGCGCAGGCGGCGTGCGCGTCGGCGAAACCGCCGTGCGGACCGATGCCTTCGACGCCACGCACAGCAACGCGATCACGGATAATCATCTGCATCACCTCGGCCGGCTGTATCCACCCGCGGTCGGCGTGTTCATCATTCAAAGCGCCAGCAATCGCGTCGCGCACAACCACATTCACGACCTTTATTACACGGCGGTTTCGGTCGGCTGGACGTGGGGCTATCGCGACAGCCCGTGCCACGACAATGTGATCGAGTTTAATCATATGCACGACATCGGCCTGGGACTGCTCAGCGACATGGGAGCCGTTTATACGCTTGGTCCGCAGCCGGGCACGGTGGTGCGGAATAATCTGATTCACGACGTGACTTCTTTCACGTACGGAGGCTGGGGGCTTTACACCGACGAAGGCAGCACGGGCCTTGTGCTGGAAAACAACATTGTTTATCACTGCAAGAGCGCGGGTTTCCACCAGCATTACGGGAAGGAGAACGTGATCCGGAACAACATCTTTGCCTTCAACCTCGAGAACCAGCTCATGCGCTCGCGCGACGAGGCGCACACTTCCTTCTTTTTCACCAACAACATCGTGCTGTTCGACTCGGGGAATCTGCTCGGCAGCACCTGGAAAAACGATCAGTTCGTCATCGACGGAAATCTCTACTGGGACACGCGAACGGGGGCTGACGCAGCGAGGATGAATTTCAGCGGCGGCACGTTGGATCAGTGGAAGGCGCGCGGCCACGACACGAATTCCATCGTCGCTGACCCGAAGTTTGTGGATGCGGCCAAGGGTGACTTCCGTCTCCAACCCGGATCTCCCGCGGCGAGACTGGGATTCAAACCGATCAATGTGAGCACCGCAGGGGTGAGGGCCAAGGCAGAGCGCCGTTGAATTGAGAAAATGGCGGGCGGAGAACGCAAAGACTTCTCCCTCTCTTTCATCTGATGGAGGAGAGGGCCGGGGAGAGGAGGAGCGTTTTGTTGAAGATTCTCCTCTCCCCAACCTCTCCCCGCTCGTTCCTCGCGAGGAGGGAGAAGATTCGCCGCGGGCAAATTCCTTAATTCAACGGCAGTGGGGCCAAGGCAGTGCGTGATTAATTCGGGAGAACGCCGACCGGTTAGACTGATTGCTAAAAGTAATTTCCGAATGGTAGGGCTGCCGCGCGTATGTGTTTGAGCAGATTACCAATCTGCGCTACGCTAAGAGTCCGACTTCAAAAACGAAGGCTGCGTTTCTTCCCTTGCAAAAACCGGCAAGTCGCGTTCACCCTGCCTCCATGCAAAACCAAAAAGGAGTCACCCAGCGGCCTAACAGCACACTTTCCCGGCGCAGATTTATCGGAGCCGCCGGCGCCGCTACCGCCTTCATGATCCTCCCGCGACATGTGTTGGGGGGAGCGGGCGCAGTTTCCCCCAACAGCAAACTCAACATCGCGGGCGTGGGTATCGGTGGGCAGGGCGCCTCCGACCTCGAGCAGGTGAGTAGTGAAAACATTGTCGCGTTGTGCGACGTCGATTCAGACTACGCAGCCAAGACCTTCAACAAATATCCCGGCGCGAAACGCTACACGGATTTCCGGGAGATGTTGGACAAGGAAAAAGGCATCGATGCTGTGGTGGTGGGCACGCCAGACCACACGCACGCGATCGTCTCGATCACCGCCATCAAACACGGCAAACATGTCTATTGCGAGAAGCCTCTTACGCGTACCGTTCACGAAGCCCGCGCGGTGGCCAAGGCAGCGCGTGAAGCGAAGGTGGCGACGCAGATGGGCAACCAGGGCATGGCTTTCGAAGGCAACCGGCTCATCAACGAATGGCTCGCGGACGGCGCCATCGGCCCGGTGCGCGAAGTCCATGTGTGGTCTGACCGCCCGACGCATCGGGGAAAGATGCCATTGTGGTGGGCGCAAGGCATCGAACGGCCCGCGGAGACGCCGCCCGTGCCCGCGACACTGGATTGGGACCTGTGGCTTGGCCCGGCTCCGTGGCGTCCTTACAATCCGGCTTATGCGCCATTCCGTTGGCGGGGTTGGTGGGATTTCGGTTCCGGCGGTCTCGGCGACATGGGCATTCACAACCTCGCACCGGTTTTCTCCGCGTTGAAGCTCGGTGCGCCGGAGAGTGTGCATGCCAGTTCGACGCCGGTGTTCGAGGAAACGATTCCGCTGGCTTCGATGGTGCATTATGAGTTCCCGGCGCGCGGCGATCTGCCGCCGGTCAAAGTGCATTGGTATGACGGCGGCTTGCTGCCGGCGCGGCCCGATGAACTGGAGGATGAGCGTCCCCTCGATGCCGAGGACGGGATTATCTTCGTTGGCGACAAAGGCAAAATGCTCGTGACCGGCTGGGGCGGGGAACAACCGCGATTGATTCCAGAAAGTCGCAACAAGGAATACCAGCGCCCGCCCAAGACGCTGCCGCGTTCCGTCGGCCATCACAAGGAATGGATCGAGGCGTGCAAGGGCGGCCCGCCGCCGCGCTCCAATTTCGATTTCGCCGGCCCCTTGACGGAGGCAGTGCTGCTGGGCGCAGCCTGCATTCGCAACGGCGGCGAAAAGCTGACCTGGGACAGCGCGAATCTAAAGATCACGAACGACCCCGAGGCAAACGCACTTCTCCATTACGAGTATCGCAAGGGTTGGAGCCTCTGACGGCGAAGGGCTGGCGCACGCAGGAACTTCGTTGCGTGCACGCCAGCTTTCATGCCATCTATCAACGATGGATCTGAATGAGACGGCCCAACGGGCGCCCAATCCGGACGTTCTCGATCGGGCCATCAGGAGAGCAAAATGGCGTCTCATTCCGTTCCTGCTCCTGATGTATCTGCTGTCCTACCTCGACCGGGCGAACATCGGCTACGCCAAGCAAGCCTACCAGGGTGCAACCGGTGTCAGTGATGCCGCATTCGCCTTCGGTGCCGGCATCTTTTTCCTGACCTACGCTCTGTGCGAAATCCCCAGCAACCTCATGCTTCATCGAGTCGGCGCCCGCAAATGGATGGCGCGGATCATGGTCACGTGGGGGCTGATTTCCGCGACGATGGTCTCCGCGAAAAGCGACACGTCGTTTTCCGTCGTGCGTCTGTTCCTTGGTGCCGCCGAGGCTGGCTTCTTTCCGGGCTCGATCCTGTTCTTGACCTACTGGTTTCCGGCGCGCGCTCTCGGCCAGGTCATGGCAACCTTTTACTTCGGCGCGCCGCTGGCTCTGATGTTGGGTGGCCCGCTCTCGGGCCTTCTCCTCGATTTGGACGGGACATTCGGCTTGCAGGGCTGGCAGTTGATGTTCGCCGTCGAGGGATTGATGGCCAGCCTGGTTGGCGTTTGGGCCTATTTCTACCTGACCGATCGCCCGGCGAAGGCGTCCTGGATGCCGCAAGATGAACGCGATGCCTTGACTCAGGTGATCGCCGCCGAGGAAAACGCGAAGCAGGCTCGCGGCACCGTCACCTTTGGCGCGGTGTTCCGCAACCCGCGGTTGCTGCACTTCGCCGCGATCTACTTTCTTATCCAGATCAGCGGATATGGCGTGGCATTTTACCTCCCAACGCAAGTGAGCGCGCTCCTCGGTGTCAAAGTCGGGCTGCTCGTTGGTTTCGTCTCCGCAATCCCGTGGGCCTGCGCGATCGTCGCCGGGTCATTCTGGCCTGCTCTGGCCATGCGGACTGGATATCGTCGTACCTTCGCGGTTATCTCGCTGACTGGCATCGGTGTTGGGCTCAGCCTCTCCGCCAACCTTCCACCGGCGCTTGCGATCGCGGCGTTGTGCCTCGTGACGTCCGGCATCATTACCGCGCAACCAATCTTCTGGACTTTTCCCACCGACCATTTTGGGGGTGTCGGCGCGGCCGCGGGGATTGCCACGATCAATGCCCTTGGAAACTTTGGCGGCATCGTGGCGCCCAACGTCAAGACATGGCTCGAACAGAGCTTCGGTTCGACGACGATCGGCCTCTACTTTCTCGCCTTTGCAAGCCTGTTGGCGGCGCTTCTGGTCAGCGGACTCCGGGGCTCAGACGTGACGCAGGCGAAGCTGTAAGCCCATTGGTAGCGCTGGGACGACTCACTGATCAGTGAAGGTTCCGCGGTGCTCGAACTCTCTCCCTCTCCTTGGGTATGGGTTTAGCGCGGGGTAGGGATGGCGCGCTTGCGCCGTCCCCGGCCGCGTAGTAGCGGTCGGAATGAATATCCGAGCGGCCCTG
>JBDTOW010000476.1:0-4491 GCA_039933075.1 Verrucomicrobiota bacterium
TGACCCCGCCCGCGTAGCAGCGGGCGGAATGGTGGCGCCCCTGGTGTCGTGAACTGCTAAATCTTGCTCGTGCAACTCGACCGGGATGATTTTGTTCTCGTCACTGGCTCCGCCGGACGCGTAGGCCGGGCGGCGGTGTCGGCGCTTATCGCAGCGGGCTGGGCGACGCGCGGGTTTGATCGCTTGCCGACGCCGGGCACTGAGGATTTCGCTGTCGGCAATTTGACTGACTACGAGGCGCTGGAGAAGGCGGTTCGCGGAGCGTCCGCGGTGATCCATCTCGGCGCGACTCCGGATGACGATGATTTCGCGACCTCACTTCTCCCCAACAACATCATTGGTCTTTACAATGTATTGGAGGCGTCTCGACTGGCGGGCGTGCAACGCATCCTGCTCGCGAGCACAGGCCAGGTGAACTGGTGGCAGCAGATCGAGGGACCATGGCCCAATCGGCCCGATGACCCGATCACTCCCCGGCATTGGTACGCAGTCACCAAAGTTGCCGCCGAAGCCGCCGGCAAAGTTTACGCCAAAAGCTTTGCCATGACGGTGCTGGCCGTGCGTCTCGGCTGGTGTCCCCGCACGCGCGACCAGGCCGCTGAAATCGCAGCCAGCCCGCGCGGGCAGGACACATATCTCAGCCCGGGCGACGCTGGACGCTTTTTCGTCTCTGCGATGGCTGCCAATTTGCCACCCGGATTTAGCATCGTATTCGTCGCCAGCCGTCCAACTCGCCGGACCATCCTTGACCTCGAGCCCACCAAGCGATTGCTCGGCTGGGAACCCGGGGACCAATGGCCGACGGGCGCGGATGATGGTGTGGCTTCATAGCGAATCAACCGATTGAGAGATATTCCACCACAGTTGCGACGGGCGCAGGCACGGCTAAAGATCGGCGGCTACTCCGAGCCGCAAAGGCTCGTCTTTGCCGTAGCGGGCCATATTATTCATAAAGCGGACCGACAACATCCTGCTGATGCTTTGCTGCGGCACGAATTGACGGCGCAACGCCGTTTTGCACCGGACTTCAAAGCACAAGTGAGCCTGGCGGTCTTTGCGTACTACCGCTGGCGCGGTTGGCTCGACTTGAACGACCCAATGCTCAACCAAATTAAGCGGGCCTTGGATCTGGCAGAGGAATTTGCTGATCGACCCGCCAGCTTTTCTGACAACGAACTGGTCACTCATGCAGTGCCTCCGTGGGTGCGGGATCAAATCGAGGTTGTACCGGCGTGGGTGCGAACGATTCAAGGGGAACCGAAGTTGTGGTTGCGGGCACGACCGGGCCAGAGGAGCGCCCTGGCCGAAAGCCTCGGTATCGCGCAGGCGGCGCGAGCGGGTTGCGGACAGGACACCCTGCCTGACACCATGCTTTACGAGGGCAATGAGGATCTTTTTCGACGGCCGGAGTTCCACGCCGGTGAGTTCGAAATTCAGGACATTAGTTCGCAAGTGGTGGGTTTGCTGTGCGATCCGCAACCAGGCGAAGTGTGGTGGGATGCCTGTGCGGGCGAAGGTGGAAAAACGCTTCATCTGGCCGCCCTGATGCGAAACAAGGGCCTGGTCTGGGCGAGCGACCGTGCGGCGTGGCGACTCCAAAGGCTCAGACGCCGCGCCGCGCGGGCCAGGGTTTTCAATTACCGCGCCGCGTTATGGGACGGCGATGAAAGACCGCCAACGAGGACGAAGTTTGACGGCGTGCTCGTCGATGCTCCCTGCAGCGGACTTGGAACCTGGCAGCGGAATCCCCACGCACGCTGGACGACTACCCTCGAAGATGTGCACGAACTCAGCGAAGTCCAACTGCGTTTGCTGACGAATGTGGCGAAATCGCTGAAACCATGGGGAAAGCTTATCTATGTGGCATGCACGCTGACGCGCGCCGAAACCGTCGACGTTGCTGCGCGTGTCGAGAAGCAGTTTCCGGAATTGAGCCGACTCTCTTTGCGAAATCCGTTGAAGCCGAGCGAGCCTCCGCAAAACCAACTCTGGTTATGGCCGCAAGACGGGGGCGGAAATGGAATGTTCGTGGCAGCGTGGCAGCGTCGTTCCGATTCCTGACCGCTAACGATTGGCCGGCGCCGTTGTGCTGTTACGGATGATGAGGTGTCCGGACAGGCGCTGGGATTCCACGACTTGGCCTTGAAGCATCTTCGCCATCGCATCCATCGCGGCTATGCCCAGGCGATGTTTCGGCTGGCCGATTGTGGTCAGCGGAACGCGAAAATAGAAGCTGGGCAGGAAATTGCCGAATCCGACGACCGATAGTTCTTGCGGAATTTTTACTCCCTGGCCGATCAACATATTGGCGGCGCCGATGGCGACGAGATCGTTTACTGCCTGGATAGCGGTGGCTTCGGGAGATTCATGGAGCATTTGGAGGGCGGTTTTTTCACCCTCTTCAATCGTGCTTCCGGCCGAAAAAATCAATCGGTCATCGATCTCGATCTGCGCCTCCCGCAACGCGCGGCGATATCCGTCCATCCGTTCCTGAGCCCAGGGCGCCGCGGCCGGACCACCAAAAAACGCAATCCTCTTGTGACCGAGCTGGATCAAATGCTGGGTCGCGGCAGTGCTGGCAACTCTGTCTTCGGTCGCAATGCTTGCAAATTTGCTGCAAAACGGCGCCGGATGGCCCAGCAGGATCGTGGGCGTGCCGCGCCGAAACAATTCCTCGTAAATTGGCGCGGTGGGCGCGAGTCGATACACCGGCGTGATTAACATTCCATCCACCCTTCGGGAAAGTAACCGGCGTATGACGTTTTCTTCTCTTTCGAGCTGGTTCAGGGAATGGGCAAAAACGATTTCGTAGCCCAGCTCGTGCGCGCGCGATTCAACCGCGAGCACGATGCGGCCAAAAGCGGGATTGTCGGAAGTCGGAACAACCAGACCCAACAGTTTCGTCGTGCGGGTGCGCAGCCCCTGGGCAAGGAAATCGGGAACGTAGCCCATCTGGTTGGCCAATTGCCGGACCCTGGCCTTGGTGGCGGCCGAAATGTCGGGCGCATCTCGAAGAACTTTCGACACCGTCATGATGGAAACACCGGCACGCAGGGCGATGTCTTTCAACCGGATCATAGCAGTGGAACGCGGCCGCTGGTTCCGGCGACGCTCTGTAATCGAACAGGGGGACAGGAGTATTTGATCATGGACTAGAGCTGAGAGTTGCCAATCGACCTATTAAATGTTCGACCCGCTCCAATTCAATTTTCTTCGCAGCGTTTCGAAGAACGAACTGTTGGCCGGGTGCAGTAATCTGATTTGGTGTCGGCTGCGGCGTATTGTCACAACGTCGCCGGCGGCCAACTCGGTTTGGACCTGTCCGTCGGCCGTCAGGACCGTCTCCAGTTTCTCACTCAAAACCTTGACTTGAATTAAGCAGTCAAGGCTGAGAATCACGGATCGATTGGACAGGGTGTGCGGACAAATGGGAGTCAGGGCGAACACTTCGGCCGCCGGGCTCACGACCGCCCCGCCGGCCGAGAGGGAATATGCAGTGGAACCGGTCGGAGAACTGACGATCAATCCGTCACAGCGATAACGCGTCAGGACTTCGCCATCCACCAGGACTTCGAGTTCAATCATCCGCGAGGCGACGCCGCGGCTGATGACGATGTCGTTGAGCGCATTTTGAGAAATCGTGCGTCCATTGTTGCGGCCAATAGCTTCGATGAGCGAGCGTGACTCGAGCCGAAACTGTCCAGCCCAGATTTGGCGCAGCGTTTCCGGCAGTTGCCGGGAAGAGACTGCAGTTAGAAAGCCGAGACCTCCGACGTTTATGCCCAGAATCGGAGTCAGACAGCCGGCGGTTTCGCGGGCGACCCGCAACATCGTGCCGTCGCCTCCAAAAACCAGTATCAGATCGGCTTTCTCGGCCAGCGCTCTGGCATTCGCGCAAATCGGGGTATTCAGCCCAACGAATTGTGCGGTGCTCGGCTCGGTCAGAACAGACAGCCCCTGAGTTTCGATGAATTTGGCTGCGTGCCGGACTTCGAAGCGGCCGTAGGTCTTCTCCGGGTTCGCAATCAAACCAACGCGCTTTATTTTCTTAGCCAACTTTTTCAATCAGAACGAAAAACTCTTTGTTCCCCGCGGGGCCGAGCAGAGGCGATTCGGTGAGCCTTCGCCAGCGCAGGTTGGATTGGTGGTGTACGTATCGTCGCAACGTGGCAATGACCCGTTCGTGGATCGAGGGGTCAGTAATAACGCCCTTGCCTTTATCCGCTTCGGCTTTGCCCGCTTCGAACTGCGGTTTAATCAGCGCGAGGATGCTACCTGAGTTGCGCAGTAAAGCAACCGCCGCTGGAAGAATCTTTTGCAGAGAAATAAATGAGCAATCAATGACAATCAAATCGACCGGATCAAACGGAGTGGAAAACCGGGCGGGCGTAAGCTCGCGGGCGTTCGTTTTTTCCATGACCAGCACGCGTGGGTCTTTTCGTAGTTTCCACGCCAGTTGCCCTTTGCCCACATCAACCGCGTAAACTTTGG
>JBDTOW010000477.1:0-4489 GCA_039933075.1 Verrucomicrobiota bacterium
TGGTCCTTCATCCGCTCCATGTGCTCGAGCGTGATGACGTCGCAGTTGCCCGTGGTGGTGACGTAGATATCGCCGCGGCCCAACGTCTCTTCCACCGTGGTCACTTCGAAGCCTTCCATCGCCGCCTGGAGTGCGTTGATGGGATCAATCTCCGTCACGATGACGCGGGCGCCCAAACCACGCAATGAATGGGCGCTGCCTTTGCCGACATCGCCGTAGCCGCAGATCACGGCAACTTTGCCGGCGACCATCACGTCGGTGGCGCGCTTGATGCCGTCGACGAGGGATTCGCGGCAGCCGTAAAGGTTATCGAACTTCGATTTGGTGACCGAGTCGTTCACGTTGATGGCGGGCACCAGGAGTTTGCCGGCCTCGAGCATCTGGTAAAGGCGATGGACCCCGGTGGTGGTCTCCTCGGAAACACCGCGCCATTCGCGCACGACGTTATGCCAGAAACCGGGGCGCTCTCGGGCGACGCGCTTGAGTAGATCTTTGATGACTTTTTCTTCGTGGCTGCCGCTCGGCGTGTTGATCCACGTGTCGCCGTTTTCCAGCTCAAAGCCCTTATGAATGAGCAGCGTGGCGTCGCCGCCGTCATCGACGATGAGCTGCGGTCCTTTCCCGCCCGGATGAGTGAGAGCGTCGAGGGTGCATTCCCAATATTCCTCGAGGGTCTCGCCTTTCCAGGCAAAGACGGGGATATCGGCCTTCGCGATGGCGGCGGCGGCCTGATCCTGGGTGCTGAAGATATTGCAACTGGCCCAACGGACGGACGCGCCGAGATCGACAAGAGTCTCGATGAGAATGGCGGTCTGGATGGTCATGTGGAGCGAGCCGGTGATGCGGACGCCCTTGAATGGCTTGCTCGGGGCGTACTTTTTCCGGATCGACATGAGGCCGGGCATTTCCTGTTCGGCGACGTCGATGGTCTTGCGGCCCCAATCGGCGAGGCTGATGTCTTTGACTTTGTAGTCGCGTTTAGTGGCGCCGTTTTTGGCGGCGATTCGATTCTTCGGGGATTTCGGAAGTCTTACAGTGGCCATGGGATTAAATTGTTTATCAGGGTTGAATAGTTGAATCAGTTTCAAGATTACTTCACCGCCCGCTTCAGGGCGGCGGCTTTGTCGGTCCTCTCCCAAGTGATGGCGTCGAGGTCGTCCACTTTGCCGAAATGACCGTAATTGGTGGTCTTCGAATAAATCGGCCGGAGCAAATTGAGTTGCTTGATGATGTCAGCCGGTTTGAAACTGAACACTTCACAAACGGCCTTCTCAATGACTTCATCGGGGACTTTGCCGGTGCCGAACGTGTTGACGCAGACGCTGACCGGTTCCGGGTAACCGATGGCGTAGGCGAACTGAATTTCGGCGCTGGTGGCCAGGCCGGATGCGACGATGTTCTTCGCTACGTAGCGTCCCATGTAAGCGGCGCTGCGGTCTACTTTCGATGGGTCCTTGCCCGAGAAGGCGCCGCCACCGTGACGGCCCATGCCGCCGTAGCTGTCGACAATAATCTTTCGACCCGTAAGACCGGTGTCGCCTTGCGGCCCTCCGACGACGAAGCGCCCGGTGGGATTGATGAGAAACTTGGTGTTTTTGTCCAGCATTCGGCTGGGGAGCATTTTCCGAATGACTTCCTCGATAACAAACTCTTTGATCGTCTTGTGCTTGACGTCCGGCGAGTGTTGCGTGGAAACAACGATGTTCGTGATGCGCACGGCCTGATCATTGACGTATTGCACGGAGACTTGACTCTTGGCATCGGGACGAAGCCACTTCACCTTGCCGCTCTTGCGGATGCGGGTCAGTTCGCGGCCAAGGCGGTGCGCGAACATGATCGGGGCCGGCATCAGCTCCGGCGTCTCGACGCTCGCGTAACCAAACATGAGCCCCTGGTCGCCGGCGCCCTGCTCCGCCTTCTCTTTGCCGTCGGCGGCCCGCGCATCCACCCCCTGCGCGATGTCGGCGCTTTGAGTCGTGATGGCATTCATGATGAGCACGCGATCGGCATGGAACACGTCGTCATCGTGCGTATAGCCAATGTCACGGATGGCCTGGCGGGCGATGGCGTTGTAATCAGGATTGGCCTTGGTGGTGATTTCGCCGCCCACCACGACCAGGTTGCACTTGGCGTAGGTTTCGCAAGCGACCCGGCTGAATTTGTCCTCCGCCAGGCAGGCGTCCAACACGTAATCGGAGATGGTATCGCAGACTTTGTCCGGATGGCCTTCGCCGACGGACTCCGAAGAAAAGATATAATTTTTGCTCATTTAGTTACCGCAGGGCGTTTTTGATTAAGAGTAACATATTGACGTATCAGGATAAGAAGATATATAGCTAAGACAACGCGTCAACTGCTAAGTGGAGAATTTTTAAAGAAACGCTGCCTCATGTCGATCACGTTGAAATCGTTGCGAGCGCTTGCCGATGCGACTCGCCTGCGCATTATCGCGCTGCTGGAACGGGAGGAGCTTTCCGTAAACGAATTGCAAGAGGTGACCCGCATGGGGCAGTCACGCATCTCGACGCATCTTGGCTTGTTGCAGGAGTCGGGCCTGGTTCAGTCGCGGCGCGATGGTAAAAGGATTTTTTACAAGTTGAATCGTAATGCCGATGCGGTGGCGCAAGAATTCATTCAACTGGCGGTCCGGGGAGCCAGAGAAATGCCCGAATACGTTGCTGATCAAATCAACCTCAAACGAGTCCTCACGCGCCGCAACGAGCAGGCGCAGGTTTATTTTAATCAGGTCGCCGGCAGGTTTGATCGCAGTTACGGCCCCGGGCGGTCGTGGCAGGCATTCGGTCAACTTCTGCTCCGGATTCTGCCGCCCTTGGTGGTGGCCGATCTGGGTTCGGGCGAGGGATTGCTGAGCGAGTTGCTGGCCCGCCGCGCAAAGAAGGTGATCGCCGTTGACAACTCGGAAAAGATGGTTGCTTTCGGCGCGAACAAGGCGAAGAAGAACGCCCTGAAGAATCTGGAGTTTCGCCTGGGCGATCTCGATGATCCGCCGATCACCGCGCAGAGTGTCGATCTCGTCATTCTCAGCCAAGCGCTGCATCACGCGGCTAATCCGGCGCGGACGATTCAAGCCGCGCTGCACCTCCTGCGGCCGGGCGGACAAATCATGATTCTGGACTTGCTGAAGCACAACTTCGACCAGGCACACGAGCTCTATGGGGATCGCTGGCTGGGGTTCGCGGACAGTGATTTGCACTGCTGGCTGGAGAGCGCAGGCTTCAAGAAGATTGAGATCAGTGTGGTCGCACGGGAGGAAGATCCGCCGCATTTTCAGACCATCCTGGCGGGGGCGGAGAGGTAAGCGGGCGGGGGTAAACGGTGGAAGCGTTCAATCGTTCAATCGTTCAATCGTTTAATAAGGCGCCCTGCAGCCATTCCCGGTGGTTGAGATACCATTGGACGGTTTCTCGGATGGCCTGCTCGAAAGGGTGGGACGGTTCCCAACCCAGCTCGCGTTGGGTTTTGCTCGCGTCAACCGCGTAGCGGCGGTCGTGCCCCGGACGGTCCTGAACGAATTTGATTAGCTGACGCGAGTGGCCCCCGGCTTGCGGAGTGAGTCCGTCAACGAGGTCGCAGATGAACTCGACAATCTCGATGTTCGTCCATTCGTTGCGGGCGCCTACATGGTATGTTTCGCCGAGCCGGCCACGAGTTAACACCTGCCATAGCGCCTCGGCGTGATCGCGCACATAGAGCCAGTCCCGCACGTGCAACCCGTCGCCATAGACAGGAATTGGCTGGCGCAAAAGAACGCGCAGGATCACGAGCGGGATCAGTTTTTCGGGATATTGGCGCGGCCCGTAATTGTTGGAACTAATTGAGATGACCGCGGGGAAGCCGTAAGTGCGCTGATAGGCGCGAACCAGCATGTCGCCGGACGCTTTGCTCGCGGAGTAAGGCGAGTTGGGCGCGTACGGCGTCTCCTCGGTAAAGCATTCCGTTGTTCCAAGGCTGCCATAAACCTCATCAGTCGACACGTGATGAAAGCGTTTGCCCGAAAGCGCGCTTCCCCACATGGTACGACAGGCTTCCAGAAGGTTGAACGTGCCGACAATATTTGTCTGAATGAAGGTTTCCGGGTTTGCGATGGACTGGTCGACATCCGATTCAGCGGCGAGATGCAGCACGTGAGTGATCGCATGTTCGTTCACCACGCGAACGACCGCGGATCGATCGCGCAAATCGACTTTTTCAAAAATGTACTTCGGATGACTCCTGACTTTTTCCAGGTTGGACACATTCCCGGCATAGGTGAGGCAATCCAGGTTGATCAGGCGATCGATCTCAGGACGGCTGATGATATGTTCAAGAACATGGGAGCCGATGAAACCCGCGCCACCAGTGAGGAGTAGATTCATGCCCATGGAAGCCGGGGGAGCCGTTGTCGGATTTCCCGGTTGAATTTTTCTGGTCTCATTTGTTCCTGGCCATTCATCGTAGGTGTTGACGAATCGTATTGCAAACGATAGCA